>JAFUXY010000522.1 GCA_017477005.1 Lachnospiraceae bacterium
GTCATCATGAAAAATGGCAAGATTGTGGCGGGCGCTTCTTCCTATATCCGTTACAGGGAAGGGATAGAGTCGAGGTGGATACGGTGGAATCGGAAAGAAGAAAACACCTTGCGCTGATTTCATGTTCCGCGCTGATTTTGAGGTGCGTGGAAGAGGGGTTATATCCTAGCTGGGACGCCCAGAATATGGATTCTGTCCGTTTGGCAGAAAAACTGGGGTATGAGCTCGACCATGAATATGTGGCATATGAGATAAACTAGAAGCGTAAGAAATCTTTGATTTCGTTGTAGTTCTGTGTGCTCTAGCTGTACTTCTGCATACACCTTCGACCCGGAACTGGATTTCCCATATCTTTGTTCCGTCGGGTATAGTATCATAGAAAAAGCCCCATGTCAGATTGCTGGCACGAGGCTTTTTCCGGCGCTATTCATTCAGCTTAAATTGTTTTACGATAGAATCCAGGCTGTTGGATACCTCCTGAGAATCGTTCGCCATATCGTTCATCTTTTCCATCATGTTGGCTGCCTCGCCGATCGTGTCGGTGACTTCCGCAGAAGAGCCAGCCGTCTCGGTCGCACTTTCGGCGATATCAGACACGGCTGCATTCACCTGTTCCATAGAATCAGAAATATAACCGACCATTTCGGAAATATTATCCGCCAACTCGCCAAACTTCTTGGCATCCGATCCATATTCCTGGCCGATCGTAATGAACTTTTCATAATCCGGCGCCACTGTTTCACGCAGGAAATCAAGCAAATCGGAAGAGGAAGCCTGCAGCGAATCAAAAGCAGACTGGATCTTGTCGACCGTGTTCTGGATTTGCTCAACAGAGGATTTTGTCTGCGAAGCCAGATTGTTGATCTCATCGGCAACGACCGCGAAGCCGCGCCCATGCTCCCCGGCTCTGGCCGCTTCGATAGAGGCATTCAAGGAGAGCAAGTTGATCTGGCTGGCAATATCGGAAATAGAATCTGCCATGGTAGCGATCTCAGAGACCACCTTGGCGGCCTCCGTGGCTTCTTGAAGCTCCCGTCCTCTCTCTTTGGCGATGCGGATTGCGTACTCCGACGACTCGCGCCCTTCTTTTTCGATGTCCGCCGCCTTCTTTGAAATCTCGACCACTTCTCGCTTGGTGTTCGCTGTTTCCTGAGCCAGACGTTCCACTGATTCGTTGACTTCATTTGCGGAAGCCGATACCTGTTCTGTGGCGGCGCCGGTGCTGGTCATAGCGTCGTTGACACGTTCCATCGAGGAGGCCACCTCTTCGAACCGCGCCAGAAGATCCTGCGAGGTTTCGGACAGCTCCGCAGAGGAACTGGATACTCGCCCGCTGCCTTTCCCAATATTGGAAATAACGGAAGAATTGCTTTCATACATACGGTTCAAGGCCTCTGCCATTTGGCCGATTTCGTCCTTGCGGCGTATATTCAGAGGCTTTATTGTGAAATCACCGGCAGAAAGGGTTTCCGCAAATTCCTTGACATGGATGATGGGAACGGCGATTCCTCTGGCAAAAGCAAAGCCCGACAGAACAACCAAAATCATTGCGACGATCAAAATGAGCAACGAAATTCTAAGGCTGTGTACATAGGGGCCGATGACTGTATCGTAATCCGTAAAGCACGCAATGGTCCAGTTGGTAAGCGGCTCCAAAAGGTAGGACATCAGAACCTTTTTCCCATTGTGTTCCGTGACTATCATGCCGCTGCCGTTGGATTTCGCCAATTGGTAATATTCTTCGCCGGAAAGGTCGGTCGCTTCGCCGGACAGAAGGTTGTATTCTTGTTCTGTCGTGGCGGCCAGGATGCCGCTGCGATCGAGGACGGTAATGTCCGTGTCCTCGTTGGTGATCTCTGAAATGGCTTCGGACAGATCGACTAGATTGGAGGATTTTGCGATGCCGCCAATTACATTGTCGTCTCCATCAAGGATAGGATCAGACATAAAGATAGTAGGCTGTTTGCTCACAGTGGAGATAATCACATCTGACAGATATTTTGTGCCTTCAAGTGCTTTGATCGCATATTCCCGCTCCGATACGTCGCCCAATTCGTTTTCATCCCCGCGGATGAGTTGTTTTCCATCTGTTCCAAATACAAATTCCAGGGTGGAACCCTGCGGAAAAACCTCCATTGCGGTAACAAGGGTTTCTCTTGCGATCTCTGTGTTTTCCGGCGTAGGATCGATCAGCATTTCGTCAAATAAGGTATTTTTCGCCAATACATCGATCCCATTGAAAGTGCCGTCAATCAGGCTCATAATCTCCTTTTGCGCATTGGACATACGCTGACTGGCAATTTCTGTTTCCAACTCCATGACGGTATTTTTGATCGACCTTGTCGTAAAAAACGTCATGACCACCAGCGGCAAAATGGACAGTGCCAGTATAATAGCGATCAGCTTTACGCGAATGCCGTGTGCGCCAACGCTGCTTGCGCCCTGTCTTCCTGTGTTTCTTGTTCGCGCCATAGTCCCACTCCCCCTTCTATTTGCGGATCTGCCAACTCAACTTTTTTCATAATGTTATCATAATTCTAATTTCCTTGCTATAGACAATTCAAAATTTTCTGTCTTCAATAAAAATTCCCCTTGACTTTCTCCCATTCAGATGATAATATCTAAGGCACCTCACAAAAGAGGTGTCTTTTTTCACATCATTGATTCATAAATTTTTCCATGTAATTAAAAGAGCATACATTGTGGCGGGGATGTGCCTGTGGCCATTTTCGTTGAATTTGAATGCTGCAATTTGTACATTTAGCTTTCGGGAAGCACGAATATGGGGGAAAACCCCGGTTTTCCCGGAATTGTGAACTATCTTACAAGGAGGAATCTATGAAACAAAGGAAATGGAAGCAGATTTTGTCGATGGGGCTGTCTGCGGCGCTGTCGATCACAAGCTGTATTACCGCTGACTTTTGGGCAGCGGATGCCGCGCTGTATACTGTGGCGGCGGCAGGATTGGAGGGAGTGGAGAACGCCGAACTGTCCGGGGATCCGACGATCAAAGGGTCTCAGAATATGGGCGAGATTCAGAATGACGGCAAGACGACCTATTGGTACGCAAACAATGCGTTCTATGGCATGAAGCGAAACGGCGCCTCCGGTTGGGAGAATTACGATCAGGATACCTGGATGCTTTTGGACACGGATGCGATCTGGAAGGATGAGTATTTGTATACGCGATTCGGCACGACCGGTGTGCAGAATGGAAAGCTGTATGGCCGGGGTGATGTGAACACGTATCAGAACACGCTTTCGGATGAAAACCATTATTACCAGAAGATTTTGACCTATGGAGAAAAACTGTGGACGCTTTTGAACACAGATTTCTCAGAGGAAGAAAAAAGCACCATCCGTCCGGCTCAGATTACGACGGCGCAGGGGTATCGAACCTACGAACATCCCGGGCCTACGATGGGGCAGTCCTACAGCAAGCCTCTTTTGGGAGCAAATGCGGAGAATATTCTGAAGAATATCTATGACTGCTACAAGCAGGCCTACGAAAAGAGTGAAGGCGTGGACGATTCGGATGTGAGTCTGGAAAATGGTGTGAATGAAAACGGCGAATACCGGACCCGTTCGATCGGCGCAGCTGTGAAGGTGGTAGACAGCGCCTACAACAATTTGAGCGCAAAGTCGGATTCAGCGCTGCAGATCACGGGGAATAATATCTATACGCTGACGAAGGCTCACATGTATGCTCCAAACCGCCGGGAAGCAGAGACGAACCGGGGAGCTGTGAAGGCGGTTCAGCAAAATCTGGCGAAGGTTCAGCCGAAAAGCGAGGACTCTTCTCAGGAGGACTCCTATGGCCGTTATATCCGTTCGAAATTCTGGACAAGAGATTTTGCCGGTTTGAATACAGATAATGGATATTTTGTTGGTTATAGTATTCAGGAAAACGGGGATCCCGGGACGGGATTGAACATTGCGGATCCCGGAGCTTTTGTGCCTGCGATCAACGTGGACACGAAGGAAATCGTCATGGTGCGCGACGCTTTGTCAGACGCAAACACTACACCGTCGGCAGACCTTGGCGCTGTGAATTTGGATAATCTCAACAGCGACCGGGAATTTGTCCTAGAGAGCAGCGACCTGTCCATTCAAACGGCGATTCAAGGGAAGAGCCTGACCAATGTGGATGCCGGAAAGACGTACGTGATTCCGTACTCCGGCGTGGCGACAGCGGCAAAGGCCAGCGCGAGTCAGTCGAACAAGCTCTACGTGTCGGCGGCGATTTATGACGACAAGGATGTCATGCAGTATTATGGTGTGCTGGGAGAGGTGAACGCGGACAGCGGGCAGGTTTCGCTGACGATTCCAGCGGATTTGGATCCGAATAGCACGTACAAACTGGCAATTTTTGAAGAGCAGCGTTCCGGCTCGTTCGTGCAAAGCATGCCGACGAAGCGGAAGGATGACAGTATTGCGTCGGTTACTTCTTTCACGACGGATTATGTTTCGCCGATGAATGTGGCGACATTCAAGGTGGCAGGGCTTTCGGCTACAGCCAAAGAAGGAGCGTTTCTGAACGAGGACAGCACCTATACGAAGGCGCAGATTGCCGAAATGCTGGAGGTCGCGCAAAATTCTGTAGGCGAATTGCAGGCGGATCAGTATTACATTTTGTCAAAAGAAGAATTTGACGCAATGGAAGACAAGAGTGATGAAGCGATCCGAAACGCCGTCCATCTGGATAGCATTTCTACCGGAAACGGATCGGTGGAAGACGGCGTACAGGAAATAGTGGTAATCCAGTTTCTCGCGGAAGGATTGGTCGCGTCCACAGAGGTTTCTCTTCCGGTGGTGGCATCGGAGGGAGCGGATTATGAAGGCGTCGCCGCAGGCGAATGGTACGAAGCGGAAAAGAACGGCGTGACCTGGCGTTATAAGCTGAATTCGAACGGAAAAATTGCGGCGATGTACACGACCGAGGATGTTTCTGCCATCGTCAACGAAGCGGGTACGTTGGTGATTCCGTCAAAGCTTGATGATCTAGCGGTAATCGGCATTGGCGGCGGCAATGAAAAGATGCCGGTGATCCCACGGGATTCAGAGGTCGAATTCGGTGAAATTTCACTGCCGACAGGGCTTACCGCCATCAATGATTATGCCTTTTTCGGAGTGGATCAGGCGGCGTTTTCAGTACGCATTCCGGAGAAAGTGAAGCGAATCGGCAGCAAGGCTTTTGCAAAATCCGGTATTGTGCGGCTTCAAGTTCAAGGTATGAACGGGCAGATTGCTTTCCGGGCTTTTGCACAGACAAAGAGCCTGACCGGCGCGTCTTTGACTGCCGGAGAAACGGGGATTTCCATTGGAAAAGAAGCGTTTGACGGCTCTGTCTTGGACACGCTGACCTTGAAAGGAACATTTGCAATAGGAGAAAACGCATTCCGCAACAATACAGAGCTTTCGGAGGTTTCGGTGCCGTTTGGCGGAACAGCGGCGGCGAGCGCATTTGCAGGGTGTACGAAGCTTCAAAAAATCGAATGGGATATGGAGCGGTTGGAAAACGATGTATTCGCAGGCTGCGCCGATGTAGGGACGTTGATTTTCGGAAGCCATGTTTCCCGTGTAGCGTTTCGCTGGGATGGCGGTTCAAGCGCGGTCGCGGCCAGAAAGATTTATGTGCAGAATCCGGAAACCCGTTTCGAGATTTTCAAGGATTTGGAAGGGCAGGTAGCCCGTGCCTTTGGAAACAGCGGGATGATTACAATTTTCTATCAAGGTGGAGACGATCTGGGAGAAAATGAAAGCCCGCAGGATGGTATTCTTTCGTTGAACGCAAAGACGGCGGATCAGAGAGGCAGCACGATTGGCGCGGCGTATTACGATTACCTTCAAGCCTTTGGACCGACGATCCAAATTCGATTCGAAGAGACAGAGAACCAAATGGAAGAGGTAATCAAAGCGGACAACGATGAGGCCGGAACCGAAGAAGCGGTACAGACAGGCATTGAGGCGCTTTACGATGGCACAGTTTTGGTGCCGGGAGCGCCGGAGAAGGAAAATTTGACGGTCACGCAGTTGTTTGGCAACAAGGAAGGAGAAGCCTACGGGAAAGACGATTATTATTTGATTCGAACCAGAGATTTCAATGACATTTCTCAGGAAATGTCCGAGGAACTGGTGGCTTCTTTTGCGTCGGA
>JAFUXY010000523.1 GCA_017477005.1 Lachnospiraceae bacterium
AAGACGATGAACGGAGCTTTTCTTTGGCTGTTGTTTGTCATGAAAAATGATCCTTCATAGCGGCAAAGGTTTCCTTGGATACATAGTGCTCTACCCGGCATGCGTCTTTCGCCGCGATATCCTCCGGCACGCCGATGTCCGTGAAAAACTTAGTCAAGAACAGATGTCGTTCATACATGTCGTTGGCGATTTCGGCGCCGGATTCGGTCAAGGTAATGTTTTTCTGTGAATCGATTTCCACATAGCCGTTTTCTTTGAGCTGTTTCAAAAAGACGGACACCGTGGGTCTTGCATAGCCAAAATAATGGCAGATATCCGTCGCGCGCACAAGCTCCTTCGACTGCGACAAGATCAAAATAGACTCCAAATAATCCTGCGCGGATTCTTGCATTTTCATAGAATTTCTCCATTATGGAAACGAGACGCTTCCATCGTGTAAAGCTGCGAGAACGTATCCCGCAGCCGCATCCCCGTCAACCTTCCTTTGCCGTCTGCGAGCGTATTGCCAGAAGCACGATAACCATGAGCGCAATACCGACCGGCAGCGTTACTACCCAGTTGCGGATGAAGCCTGTGAGAATATAGGCGACAAAGGACACCGCCGCCGCCGTCATAGCATACGGAAGCTGCGTCGATACGTGCCGGATATGCTCGCATTCCCCACCGGCGGAGGCCATGATCGTGGTATCCGAAATCGGAGAACAGTGGTCGCCGCAGACTGCGCCCGCCATACAGGCCGAAATCGAAATGATCATCAATTCGTTGGACATATCGCTGTTGAAAGCGTTCACGACGATCGGGATCAGCAGGCCGAAGGTGCCCCAGGAGGTCCCGGTCGCAAAGGCCAAAAACGCGCCGATCACAAATACAAAGGCAGGCAAAATGCTCATAATCATCCCGTGCTCGGCGATACCTTCCACGAGTCCTGCCACGTATTCCTTTGCCCCGAGCGAGTCAGTCATGCTTTTGAGCGTCCACGCCAATGTCAGGATCAAAATCGCCGGTACCATGCTCTTGAAGCCCTCAGGAATCGCGTTCATACATTCCTTGAAGTCCAGCACTCGTGTCGCCAGATAAAAAATAATCGTAATAAATAGCGCGACCATCGAACCCAGCACCAGGCCGACAGAAGCGTCAGAGTTCGCAAACGCGTCCACGAAGCTCTCGCCTTCGAAAAAGCCGCCGGTGTAGATCATACCGATTACGCAGCAAAGGATCAAAGAAAAGATCGGAAGTACCAGATGGATGACCCTGCCGTTTTGAGAAATCGGCGGATTCGGCTGATCCTCTGCCCCCGTGATGCTCGGATCGCCGAGGGTCGGGTCGGGCAGAGGCTTGATCTGGCGTTCGTGCTCCGCCTTCTTCATCGGACCATAATCAAACTTTCCGAGTGTGATCACGAGCATCATCGTGAACGTCAAAAAGGCATAAAAATTGTACGGAATCGCACGGATGAACAAAGTCAATCCGTTGGCGCCATCGACAAAGCCTGTGACGGCGGCCGCCCACGAAGAAATCGGGGCGATGATGCAGACCGGCGCCGCCGTTGCGTCGATCAGATAGGACAGCTTCTCTCTGGATACATTTTGCTTGTCCGTCACAGGACGCATGACCGAGCCCACGGTCAGGCAGTTGAAATAATCGTCGATGAAGATCAGCACGCCGAGCGCGATCGTCGCCAACTGCGCGCCGACCTTTGACTTGACGTGGGTGGAGGCCCACCGGCCGAAGGCGGCAGAGCCTCCGGCGCGGTTCATCAGCATGACGACGCTTCCGAGTACGACCAAAAAGATCAGGATGCCGACATTCCCAGCGTCGGCGACCTGTGCGATCATCCCGTCCACGAAAACATGGTTCAGTGCAACAACAGGGTTGAACTGGGCGTATAAAAGACCACCGGCCAAAATGCCGATCATCAGCGAAGAATACACCTCTTTTGTGACCAACGCCAGCAAAATGGCGATGACCGGTGGCAAAAGTGCCCAAATTGAATTTGCAAACATAATGACTACTCCCCTCTGGAAAAAACGATGTTACTTAGCGGTCATCCGCAGATTCACCACGGTTGGCACCATCTGTTCGCCCAGGCTTTCCCCGGCGACAGAGCGCAGCTCGTTGATGAAGGAATTCTGCGCCGTGTCTACGTCCATCTCGAGACGCATCTCATTACCTTCCTTGTCGTAGGTCATATAGGCGTGTACGCCGGTCACGTTGTTGACAGGCGAAAGGGTTCTTTCAAGCGAACCCAAATCGTAATACCGGCGCCCCTTGGTCCCGTCTGTCAGCACGATTCGGCCGCTGTTCTCGAGGAAATCGATCCGCCCATCCGGCAGAATACGCGCGGTAATGCCCGTGTCGTAGAGGATCTTCCCCCGCTTCTCGGGATGCCGCGCCGTGTCGACATAGGAAGCCGGTTCTTTGTCCAGGATATACAGTCTGCCCCATGCGCCAAACGGTTTTTTGTTGAACAGCTCGTCAAAGATATAGGCGGCGACTTCCTCGTTTTCGTCCGCATCCTTGAAGAACGGCTGTCCGGCCTCTTCGCAAAGATCCTTGATTTTGACGCGGTAATGCTTCGGGAACATCTCTTCGGGAATGTGCTTCTTCAGGCGCCGTGCCGAACGCTCCTCCTCCATCGCCATCGCCCGCAGTACGCTTTCGTAGCAGGTCATAAAGATTTCTAACTGCTTCTCGTCGAAACGGCTCCGCCAGAAGCGCAGCTCATAGTAATAATAATCGGGCATTCTCATTACCTGCAGATGGAAGGGCAGAGAGTCGAGCTGCAGATGCACGGTCTCCGCCGGCGCGTCGCCCACCTGCGGAATATGGATCAGATCCGCCTGATACTGGAAGAACATCTCGCCTTCTCTTGGCACGGAAATCTGAGCTTTCATCGTGTCCATGATCTGGCGGCCGCTTCGCTTCAGAAGATCCACAGTCGTCTCATGGTCAACGACATTGTAGCGGGTATAATACGTCCGGAACAGGCATCCGGCAATATGTCTCCAGCGGCCATCGGTCCGCCCGCTGTGGATGCTGCAGGTAAACAAATCCCTCTCGCCGGAGAAAAGCCCCACCGTGTAATTGAACGCCGTCAAAAACAGAGCGTTTTCGGAAATCCCGTGGCGGTTGCAGAAATACAAAAGCTCCTTTTTCACAAGGTTGAACCGGCGGCGGATCACGCCGTTGCTCTCGTGGCTCAGGTCGCCTTTTTCTTTTTTATTGAGCAGGCTCCGCTCCAATGTCAGTCCGCTCAACAGATTCTCATAATACTGGCGGCTCTTCTTGGCAATGCCTTGTTCCTCGCGGTACAACTCATCAATGATATATTCATAGAAGGTGTAATCCTCCTTCTCGATCTCCTCGCCGCAGTACGCCTTGTTCAGATCATCGAGCAGGATGTTCATGGTTTGTCCGTCTCCAACGATATGGGACACATCGAACATCATATACTGTGCGGTCGGCGTCTTGAACAGCCGGATATGGAACAGGTCGTCGTCCTCGGTATAAGCGAAGGGAACGAGGATTTCGCCTTTCAATTCCTCCCAACGTTCGTCCGAAACCTCCTCGATTGGAATCTCGATCTTGCGATCGTCGTGGCGGAAGAAGGCCAACCACTTGGTCTCGTCCGGATAAATCTTTCCCTTCACGGCCGGATGCGCATCCAAAACCGTGGCAATCGCGCGCTGCATTTTCTTCAGATCGATGCTGTCGGCCAGCTTGAACGTGAAAGGCAGGTTCCCGGTGGTATTGCCGCGGATCACATAGCCAAAATACTTCATCATCGTAGCGAGCGGATATTTCTCGCGCACGCTGTAATCAATCTTCGCCGCTTCTTCTTTATCCAAAAAGACCGCTTCGATCTTCTCTACCGTCGTCGCCGACATCAGTTCATTGTAAGAAATATTGCGTCCAAGCTTGGAGTCGAAATCCTCGATCAGCATGAAGCTGCCCATCGAATCCAATCCCTGCTCGAACAGATCCTCGTCCACGCCGAAGTCTTCCTTGCCGAGCACGTTCTGCACCAGCGCATAGATCTCCTTTTGCAGATCGGTCTGCGGACGCTTGACGGTCTTTTTCCGCTCCTCCGCCTCTTCCTTCGCATCGAAGAACTTGGTGCGGATAATCTTCTTCGAAGACGTTTTTTCAAACGGGTCGCGGCGTACCTTCACGGAGGCGATTCGGGAATAGGTCGGCAGCGCTTCGTTGTGCTTGTCAACGAGCTTCTGAATCTCGCCCTCGATATCAGAGATACCCTTGACCTGGGCGTATTCGTAATTCGGATAAATCTCCGCCGCGATCTTTTCGTTTTGTCCATAGACGAGGATGTCCATAACCAGCAGATCCTCGTCGAAAACATTTTCAATGCCCTCGGGCGAAACGTTCTCGCCGTTGGCCAAAATAATCAGGTTTTTCTTGCGGCCGGTCAGATAGAGGAAGCCATCGTCGTCCAGATAGCCAAGGTCGCCGGTGCAGAGCCAGCCGTCCTCGGTCAGCGTCTCCTTGGTCTTTTCCTCGTCCTTGTAATAACCCATCATCACGGACGGGCTCTTGACCTGGATCTCGCCGTCTACGATACGCACCTCGCAGCCGCGTACCAGAAAACCGATGGACTCCACCTTGTCGTCTCTGTCATAATCCGGCACCGAGATCTTCGGCGAGCACTCGCTCATGCCATAGCCCTGTCCGATGCGCACGCCGACTTCCTTGAAGCGTTTCGCAATATCCGGCGACAGATACCCGCCGCCGCTCGCAATCTTGGTCAGTCGGCCACCCCAGACCTTCTTTTTGACTTCCTCGATGGGCATATCGGGATTCTGCGTCCGCATAATCGTCACACGGTTGATCATCGCCTTCAGCATAGCCGGAACTGCGCGCAGGAAGGTCGGCTCGAAAAGCTGCATGTCCGCAAGCATCCGTTTCAAGTCGCGGCTGATGCAAAGCGTATTTCCATAACGGATCACCATGAAAATATCGCTGTTGATGCAGAAAACATGGTGTACCGGCAGGATGCCAAGGATGACCTCTTCGCCGGGATTTTCATTGTCGCTGCAGAAGGTATTGTCGATCTCGTTGGCGTGGGAAAGCATAACGCCTTTGGAGTCGCCGGTCGTACCGGAGGTGAAAATGATCAACGCCATCTGTTCCGGGGTCACATTGCTGACAAAATCCGAGCCGTCATATTCATTGAAAATATTGACGATGTTTTCGATATATGCCATTTCCTGCAGGCAGACGCATTGATGAATGAAATCGCAGCGCTCCATAATATAGGAAGCCTGTGAACGGAATTCCCAGTCATAG
>JAFUXY010000524.1 GCA_017477005.1 Lachnospiraceae bacterium
CAGACAACCGCGCGATGATCCATCGAAAAATACACCGTCCCTTCCTGCGTGCCGCATCCGGCGCAATAAAACGCATTTGGCGGATCCCCATTGATCACCAGGGTCTTGAATTCATATACGGTTCGAATCAGCGTCACAGGCATCTTCCCGGACAGCAGCGCCGCAAACGAAGCCACCAAAAGCGCCAGCCTGGGCGCCTCATTGTTGTTTTCGATCGAAAAATACTCCGCCAGCTCCAGAAAATAATAGCCATACCAGACCAGCTCGAGATCCGATGTCAGATCTTCAAAATAGGATTCGATATCCGCCCCATGTACCGTATAGGAATCCCGCCCCTGGTAGACGTCGAACAAGCCATACACGAATGGATTGGTCGCTGCCACCAACTGGCTCTTCGGCCGTCTGGCGCCTCTGGCAAAGGCGGAAATCTTTCCGAGCTCCGCGGTCAACAGCACGATCCTCCGGTCGTATTCCCCCACGGGCGAAGAAGAAAGCACCAAACCATGTACCCGTATCTGTCCATCCATAGGCCGCTCATTTCATGATCTACATACCACCTTCGTCTTCATCCCGGTATCCAAAATTGGCCACCAGATAGTCGCTGTCCCGCCAATCCTTTTTCACCCGGACAAACAGCGACAAATTCACCTTGGAATCCAGCATCCGCTCGATCTCAAAGCGGGCGTTCGTGCCGATCTTTTTGAGCATCTGCCCGCCTTTTCCAATGATGATCCCCTTGTGGGATTCCTTTTCACAGATAATCGTTGCGTCGATATCATAGAGACGCTTCTTTTTCCGTTTCTTCATCTGATCCACGGAAACGGCAATCCCATGCGGCACCTCCTGCGACAGCGCATGGAGTGCCTTTTCCCGGATAAACTCGGCCACTAATGCCCGCTCAGGCTGATCGGTCACTGTATCCTCGTCAAAATACATCGGCCCGTAGGGCAGATAGGAAAACACGACATCCAACAGTTCGTCTAAGCCATCCCCCTCCCGGGCGGATACCGGCACGATCTCGGCGAAATCCATCAGATCCTTGTGGTGGTCAATCACCGGAAGCAAGGTTTCCTTGGGCTTCATGTCGATTTTGTTGATCACCAGGACCACTGGGATATCGGCTTTTTTGAGCTGTTCGGCAATGCGTTTGTCCCCGGCGCCGGGTTCCTCGTCCGGCTCGATCAGCCAGAGAATCAGATCCACGTCCCGGATCGCCGACTTCGTGACCCGCACCATATATTCGCCGAGCTTGTTTCTCGCCTGAATAATTCCAGGCGTATCCACGAAGACGATCTGTCCCCGCCCGCTCTCGGTGTACACGCTCATGATCCGGTTCCGGGTGGTCTGCGGTTTGTTCGAGGTAATCGCCACCTTCTGCCCGATAAAGTGGTTCATCAGCGTCGACTTCCCGACATTCGGCCTGCCCGCGATCGTCACAAATCCGCTACGGAACGCAGGATTTTCATGCTCGCTCGAAACAGGCATTTCTTCCTCTCCCGAAACAGACATTCCTTCCTCGCTCGAAACAGAAATTTCTTCCTCTCTCATAGGCTGCGTACCTCGTCAAACAACTCGTGCTCGGAGGTGATTACCTCTTCATTGCCAATCGCGCAGCGATGCTTTTCGCCCAAAACATAGGCAATCGCCTCGGACAACTGCCGGATATCCTGCTGGCTGCAGGCCAACACTTGATCTCTGTCCTTTTGAAGCTGCGCTTCGGTCGTCTCCGTCAGATAGGAGGTCAGCGCGCGAATCCCATCCTGCGAAGGCGTGAGCGGCGTATCCATCGTGCTGATTGTCCCAATCACATATTTGGTCATATCCCGATCCGATACGTCAAAATTCGCCAGATACTCCGGCGTATGCTCGAACACCTCGTAGGTCTCGGACAGGTTGGGATCCCGGAAGGACGAAAACAGCACGTTTCCATTGCGGGACATATTGCTCATACAGCCGTAGGCGCCGCCCTTGACCCGGATATTGAGCCAAAAATAATCATAATTCAAGATCACCCGCAGCACCCGCAGCGCGCCGTGGTAGGCAAAGCCACCCTGCTTGAAGTTCCCGGCCAGCGAAGCGTACTGTACCTGTGAAGCCGTCCCGATGCCCTCATTTTGATGGGTTTTTCCCAGCACCTCCGGCAAGGAAAGTTCCTCCGCTTTGAAGGATGCCGCATCCGCGTTTTTCGCATCGAGCTTCATTACCATTTCAGAGAGCTTTTCAGACACATCCGAAAGCTGGTCTTTTTCACAGGTCGCCCACAACAACAGCCGCTCTTTGTCAAACAACTGCGCCGCAAAGCGTTCGCAGGTATGGATGAACGGCGCAATCCGCTCGTCGAAATGCTCCGCAAAATCCTTGATATATTCGTAATACGCAATGCCCGAAATCGCATCAAGCCGCTTCATCTCTTCGGAAAAATAGCTGCCCGCACGGTAAGCGGAAAGGGTGTGCC
>JAFUXY010000525.1 GCA_017477005.1 Lachnospiraceae bacterium
ACCTACGATTTTGGTAATCGATCCGGCAACGGTTTCGGTGAAATCAGCGGATCTTTCGAAGGCTTTTGATGGCAAAGCGCTCGTCAATGGCGATGAACCGATGATCGAGAGCGGCTGGGCCAAGGGAGAAGGCGCAGACTACACCTTCACCGGAAAGCAGAAGGCAGTAGGATTCTCTGACAACAGCTATGAGCATACGTTAAAAGACGGAACGAAGGGCTCCAACTACCATATTACCTGGGCCGTGGGCAGGCTGACCGTGACGCCGCGCGAGGGCGATCTTCCGAAGATTGAAGTCACCCCGAAGAGCGACACCTTTGTCTACAACGGCGAGACACAGAAGATAGAGGGCTTTGAGGGACAGGATGAGGATGGACGGATTCCTGTCGAAGTTGACGGAGAGATCTATTATGTGACAGGTATTACCTCCGAAGGCTCTGCCAAGGATGTGACCTCAAGCAGCGAACCGGAGAATCCGGATGGAGACTCCGAAGAAGGGACCACACCTTCTGGTGGTATTCCGACAACGGTTTCCGGAAAGCCGAAGGTAGAGGATGCCGAGGGCAACGATGTGACCGATCAGTTTGAGGTGGTACCGAATCCTGGAACGATTACGATTACTCCGAAGGAGTTGACACTGACATCAGCGGATCTTGCGAAGCAGTATGACGGCAAGCCGCTGACAAATGGCGACAAGAAACTGGCGGTAGAAGAAGGCTGGGTCAATGGCGAAGGAGCGACCTATGGGTTTACAGCGTCGCAGACGGTGGTAGGCAGCCAGCCGAACGCCTTTACGATCACTCCGAATGACGGAACGAAGCTCTCGAACTATACGCTGACCAAGACAGAGGGAACCCTGTCCGTCACCGATCGTGATGCGAAGTTCGAGATCAAGGTACACGGAAACGGATCGGATACGCCGATCTATGACGGAACAGAGCATACGGTATCCGGATTCGTCGAGGAGCAGGACGGCAAGCTGGTCGTTCAAGTAGGCGACAATATCTACTATGTGACGGGTATTACCTCTGTGGCGAATGGAACAGATGCCGGAGAATACGAGTCTACGATTTCGGGTACGCCGAAGGTAGAGGATGCCGAAGGCAACGATGTGACAGATCAGTTCAGCGTGACGGGTATTCCGGGCGTATTGAAGATCAACAAGGCGAGCGTGACGCTGAAGTCGGCGGATCTGAACAAGACCTATGATGGAAAAGCCTTGGTGAACGGCTCTACAGCGATGGCCATTGAAAGCGGATGGGCGCCGGACGAAGGCGCGACCTACACGTTCAACGGAAGCCAGACGCTGGTAGGAGCTTCCGCCAACACGTATGACGTCAAGCTGAACAGCAATACGAAAGAGGAAAATTACAACTTCACAAAGTCCGACGGTACCTTGACCGTGACGCCTCGCGCAGACGGCAACCTGCTCCAGATTGGGATCCAGGCGAAGAGCGGCACGTTTGAGTACGATGGCAAGACGCATACGGTATCCGGATTCGAAAACGAAGAGAAGGACGGTGTGAAGGTCGAAGTCGGCGGAGAGACCTATTATGTGACGGGCTATACCTCTGAGGTTTCCAGCAAGGACGCGACGACGAACGAAGGATTGTCGACGACGATCACAGGGACACCGGTTGTCAAGGACAAGGATGGAAACGACGTTTCGGCGCAGTTTGCAGTGATTCCGGCTCCAGGAACCATGGTAATCACGCCCAAGGCTTTGACGTTGGCCTCGGACGATGTGACAAAGCCGTATGACGGCAAGCCTTTGTCCAACGGCAAGACACCGCTCAAGGTGGAGGAAGGCTGGGCTGATGGAGACGGCGCAACCTATGACTTTACAGCTAGGCAGACTATCGTGGGTACTACGCCAAACACCTTTACGATCAATCCGAAAAATGGCACCAAGTTAGAGAATTACACCATTTCACAGTCGACCGGCGCGCTCACCGTGACGAACCGCGACGCGAAGTTTGCGGTGGAGATCCAGGGCAAGAGCGGACAGTTCACCTACGATGGAAAATCCCATGTTGTTTCGGGATTTGAGAACGAGGCAGGCGGAAAGGTCGAAGTACAGGTTGAGGGAGAGACCTATTATGTGACAGGTATGACCTCGACCAGAACCGTGAAGAACGTCGCAGACAGCGGCAATACCACGATCAGTGGCACGGCCTTTGTCTATGATGCAAGCGGGCAGGACGTGACGGATCAGTTTGCGGTGACGGCGAAATCGGGCACGGCCGTGATCGACGCAAGGCATATTACCTTGACTTCTGAAGATCGTTCCAAGGCCTATGACGGCTATCCGCTGACAAATGGTGATGGAAAGATCACGATCGGCGGCGACGGGCTGGCGCCGGGCGAAGAATTGTTCTTCACATTCACAGGAAGCCAGACCTATATCGGTTCTTCGGACAATGCGTTTACTTATGCGTTCAAGAACGGCGGCGGACAGATAGCGGACGAAAATTCCGATTCCGGGTTCTTCCGGTTCGGTATGGTCGTCCATGCACAGGAACCGGCCAGCTCATCCGTGGGCGATGCGAGCAACTATATCATCGATGTAGTCTATGGAAAGCTGACGGTGACGGGCGATGGAAACATCCCCTCGGGCGATGTCGTGAAGAAGACGCACGAAAGCAAGATTTACAAGATCGGCGAGACGATTGATTTCGAGATCACGGTCAAGAATATTTACGCCGATGAGAGAACCGTGACGCTGATCGAGCAGGATGGTATGAAGCTGGATCAGGATGTATTCACGCTGGCCGGTGGCGAGAGCATTACCACCTATGCGCACCACAAGGTCACAGAAGCCGATGTCAACGCAGGCGGCGTTTCCAACAAAGTGACAGTCCGATTCTCCGGTGGAAACGGAGGCAATGGCGATAACGGCGGCGGAGACAACGGCGGGAATGGCGATAATGGCGGCAACGGAGACAACGGCGGCAACGGCGATAACGGCGGAAACGGCGACAACGGCGGAAACGGCGACAACGGCGGAAACGGCGACAACGGCGATAACGGCGGCGGAGACAATGGCGGAAACGGTGGCAACGGCGGAAATGGCGAATTCGAAGCGACCGATGACGCAATTGTAGAGACAGGCGAGCCGTCGATCGCAGTGGACAAGAAGTCGGACAAGACCGGTATTGTCCGCGTGGGCGACACGATCCATTACACTGTCAGCGTAGTCAACAACGGCAATTTGACAGCTACGGGCGTGAAGGTCGTAGACGAGCTGACGAAGGATGAGTGGACCGTGAACACCTTGGCGGCCGGCGCAACGGAAGAGTTTGAGACAAGCTATACCGTGACGGAAGCGGACGTGGCAAACGGCAACGTGGTCAACAAGGCTACGGCGACGGGCAAAGACTCCAACGGTGGAGACCTGTCCGGAGAAAAGGAGATCACGGACGATGTTTCGAAGGCGTTCAACCTGACGATCCATTATGTGGATACGAACGGAAATACGGTAGCGGCGGATTATATGGGCTCCTACCAGTATGGCGGCAGCTTCTACGTGAAGTCACCGAGCGTATCGGGATATACGCCGAACTATGGTTATGTGATCAGCGACGAAGGCGGTATGCCTGCCAAGGACGTGGAAGTCACAGTGACCTACGCCAAGAATGAGAATGTCGTGATTCAGGACAATTCGGATACTACGCCAGAGGATAGCGACGGTGGAAACAATGGTTCCGGAGACAACAACGGCGATGAAAACGACAACAATGGTGGAAACGGCGGTGGTACGATTTCCGGAGACAATGGTGGAAACGGCACTGTTGACAACAGCAGCAGTACGTCAGATTCAGATGACGACGAGGACGATGATGATGACGACGATGATGATTCCGGTTCAGGTGGTTCCAACCGAAATCGCGGCGGCTCAGGCGGCAGCTCCAGCCGTTCGATCAGCGGTGGCAGCAAGACCGAGAATGATTCGAGCGAAGGCGTTGGCTCGGATGGCAGCATCACGAGCGTAGCGATCCAGACACCGTCTATGACAAGCGACGATCTGAATCGCGCTGGCGGTGCAAAGGAAGACGGCGCGGTGATCCGGATCGACGAAAACGGAGAACCGACCCTCGTGTCCGCAACAGACAACGAGACGCCGTTGTTCAACCTTGGTTTGGGTGGAGACCACAAGTGCAACGTGCTGAGGCTCCTGATCCTGTTGGCGGCCTTTGTGGTGGTACTGCTTCACACGAAGACCATGCGTGAGCGCCAGGCCAGACTCTTCGAACTCAGAGAAAGACTTGAGGAAGCAAAGAAGAGAAGATAAGTAACTGGAAACAAACATGACAAGCCTGCCTTATGAATATCGGTTCAGTAGACGGAACAGATAGGAGGGCGGGAACGAGATCCGCATCCGGGGAGACCCCTGGGTGCGGATTTCATTTTGGGAATTTCGGCGAAAAGAGCCGGTGATTTGGGAAATTTTGGGGGGAATTTGACTATTGATTTTTGATAGAGGATGAAGTAAGATAAATTGTTTTTGAAAACAGAGTTGGAAAGGAATGCTGTGATATGGTACAGACTAGAGACGACATCCGAAATATTGCGATCATTGCGCACGTAGATCATGGAAAGACCACGCTCGTGGACGAGCTTTTGAAGCAGAGCGGCGTTTTCCGTGAGAATCAGGAAGTCGTGCATCGGGTGATGGATTCGAACGACCTCGAACGGGAGAGAGGGATTACGATTCTGTCAAAGAATACGGCCGTATGGTACAAGGATACGAAGATCAATATTGTGGATACGCCCGGCCATGCGGACTTCGGCGGAGAGGTCGAGCGGGTGCTGAAGATGGTGGACGGCGTGGTACTGGTGGTGGACGCGTTTGAAGGCGCAATGCCGCAGACCAAATTTGTGCTGATGAAGGCGCTGGAGCTGGATCTGGCCGTGATTGTCTGCGTCAACAAAATCGACCGCCCGGAGGCGCGCTGCGAGGAAGTGGTGGACGAGGTGCTGGAGCTTCTGATGGATTTGGATGCGTCCGAGGAACAGTTGGACTGCCCGTTTGTCTACACGTCCGCAAAGCGAGGATTTGCGGTCTATGACCCGGCGGATGAACCCAAGGATATGACGCCGCTGTTTGAAACGATTCTTGAACATATTCCTGCGCCTACCGGCGATCCGGAGGCGAATACGCAGGTTTTGATCTCGACGATTGATTACAATGAATATGTCGGCAGGATCGGCATAGGAAAGGTCGAGAATGGCTTTTTGAAGCTGAATCAGGAAGCCGTGGTCAAAAACCACCATGACCCCGACAAGGCGACCAAGGTGCGGATTTCGAAGCTGTATGAATTTGAGGGCTTGGATCGCTTGGATGTGGAAAGGGCGGATATCGGTTCGATCGTCGCGATATCGGGGATCGCCGATCTGCACGTAGGGGACACGATCTGCGGGCTTGAGGATCCGCAGGCGATTCCGTTCCAGAAGATTTCCGAGCCGACGATCGCGATGAATTTCGTGGTCAATGACAGCCCGTTTGCCGGACAGGAGGGCAAATATGTGACGTCCCGCCATATCCGGGAGAGGCTGTTCAAGGAGCTGAACACGGACGTTTCTTTGCGGGTCGAGGATACGGACAGCCCGGATTGCTTCAAGGTTTCCGGAAGAGGAGAGCTGCATTTGTCGGTGCTGATCGAGAACATGCGCCGCGAGGGATATGAATTCGCGGTCAGCAAGGCGGAGGTTCTGTACCGGGAGGATGAAAATGGAAAGCGTTTGGAGCCGATGGAGCGCGCCTATGTAGATGTACCGGACGATTTCACCGGGACGGTGATTGAAAAGCTCTCTATGCGGAAGGGCGAGCTGGCTTCTATGAACCCGATTTCCGGGGGCTATACGAGGATGGAGTTTTCGATTCCGTCTCGGGGGCTGATTGGCTACCGGGGGGATTTTATGACGGATACCAAGGGAAACGGGATCATCAACACGATATTTGACGGATACGCGCCGTACAAAGGGGATATCTCCTATCGGAAGCAGGGCTCTTTGATCGCCTTTGAAACAGGGGAATCGGTCACGTACGGGCTGTTTTCGGCGCAGGATCGCGGGACCCTGTTCATCGGCCCGGGAGAAAGGGTGTATGGAGGGATGGTCATTGGCTCCTGTTCGCGGACGGAGGATATCGAGCTGAATGTCTGCAAGAAAAAGCATCTGACCAATACCCGCTCATCCTCCGCGGATGAAGCGCTGACACTGACGCCGCCCAAAATTCTGTCGTTGGAACAGGCCTTGGATTTCATTGAGACCGATGAGCTTTTGGAGGTCACGCCGGAGCATCTGCGGATTCGGAAGCGGATTCTCGATCCGACAAAGCGCAAACGTGAAATGATACGGGCGAACAACGCAAATTCATAGAAGTCTGAACTATGGAGAAATACAAGGGAATAATTTTCATACTGTTGGCGGGGATCTGCTTTTCCCTGATGACCCTGTTTTTGAAGCTGGCCGGGGATCTGCCTTCGATGGAAAAAAGTTTTTTCCGCAATTTTGTAGCGATCTTTTTTGCGGCAGGGGTAATGATCCGAAACCATGTGCCGTTTTCGATCGGGGCGAAAAGCAATCTCAAATATTTGATCATGCGTTCGGTGGCCGGGACGGTCGGCATTTTCGGGAATTTCTATGCGGTCGATCATTTGGTGCTTTCTGACGCGAATATGCTCAACAAGCTATCGCCTTTTTTTGCAGTGCTGTTTTCGTTCTTCCTGCTGGGGGAGCGGATTCAGGTCTATCAGTTTTTTTGCTTGCTGTTGGCGTTTTGCGGCGCGCTTTTCATCGTCAAGCCCGGGTTTGCATCGATGTCCGCCTTTCCAGCTTTAGTCGGCGTCTTGGGCGGTATGGGGGCGGGGTTGGCCTACACCTGTGTCCGCCTGGCTTCTGCGGGTGGCGTGAAGGGGCCGGTGATCGTGCTGTTTTTTTCGGTCTTTTCCTGCCTGGCCTCGGTTCCGCTGATGATACCGGATTTCGTGGTGCCGGACGCAAAGCAGCTGCTCCTTTTGTTCCTGACCGGGTTTGCGGCAGCAGGAGGGCAGTTTTCAATCACAGCGGCGTACAGCCATGCGCCGGCGCGAGAGATATCCGTGTATGATTATTCGCAGGTGCTCTTTGCAGCCCTATGGGGGTTTTTGTTTTTGGG
>JAFUXY010000526.1 GCA_017477005.1 Lachnospiraceae bacterium
CCACATAGCCCCGAAATACCTTTTCGGCAGAGGATTGGTAGCCCACCGAAATATCCACGATTTTTCCCAATGCAAAAGCCGACTTTACATCGGTTTCGAATTTTCGCTTTTCTTCGTCGTAGACCGGTCCGATCAAAAGCTCCGCCGTATTAGCCGCCACCAGCGACAGCTTGATCCTCGCCGACTCCACTGGCAAAGGAAGCTTTGAAACAAGCTCCTTGCCGTCTATATTGACCTGCAGCAGCGGATTTTTCAGACCCTCGTATTTCTTGTATAGGTCACTGAAGGAAAAGCTGCCGCTCATCAAATCTGCCATAATTTCCTGCTCCGTATTTTTTGAACCGCACCGGTCATTCCTGTTCCATGGCCGGGATGATCAGCCTTGTTCCTACCGGCACATCTGCGGGATTCATGACGCCGTTGGCGCGGGCAATCCTGCGCCATTCGGAAGCATCGCCGTATTCCGTCCGCGCAATGCCCCGCAAGCTTCGATCCTGAGTCAAAACAATGTTCTTGGTCCTGTCCGGAGAGTTTTTCGGGCTTTCCCTCTTCCGCTTTTCCTGTTCGCCGTCCTCCATGATACTGAGGTCGACCTCGCTGCGTACCGGCTTCCCGCCGGAAGCAAAGGCGGTGTAGCGGATCTCAATGTCTTTGACCTTGCCCAGAAAATTCACCGATCCCCAGACAAAACGCACCGAAGGGGGCTGGTGTATCTTGCCCTCGATCTCCAAAGTGGACAGAAGCATGTTCATATAGGGCGATATGTCATCGTCTTTGGTCTGTTCGACCTTGCCGCCTCCCGTGTCCGTGACTTCGCGGATAGAAGCCGAATCAAACTGCAGATGCACCCGAAGAATCTGAGCATTGCCGACGCTGACCTGATGCGTGTCTTTTTGACTTCCGATGGTCTTGAAGGATTCGATGCTCCCCTCAGCGGAAATAGTGTATTCTCCCGGGTTGAACTGGCAGACAAACTTCTCCGCCTTGCCTCCGGAATTTTCTATTTCAAGAACCGCATTGCCTGTTTCTTTGCGGATTGTCGAATTTGGATTTGCTACCGCCGCCATGCGGATCCCCCCCGATATGAAAAGATGCTTGTGGTTTCGATTTCTAATTATACTCTCTTTATAAAAATAATTTCAAGCCTTTTCTCCCAAATACTATACTTTGCAATATTGTTGACGCTTCGGCAAGTGGTTCTCTATATAATCGGCGCCCCGTATCGCTGGCGATGGAGCGTCATCTCATTATCAAACAACCTCTTCACTCTTGGATCCCGACAATCTTCTTCCCTCGTTTTCTTTGTACTCTCCGTCAGGCGGGCCATTTCCTGTCCGATGCGATCCAGTTCTTCTTCCTGCTGCTGTACCCTGGAACGCAATTCCTCCACTTCCCTTGCCATTTGCTCTATATCCAACTCGTTTTCCCCCTGTTTTTTTTTACATTCTTTCCAAACACAACGAACGAATGCTTTCCGAAGGAGGCGCAAGGAGGAAGCCATCGCAGAGCGACAGGTATTTCCGCGCGGCCGTATCCGAACGATCCGCCTTCAACACCTCAATAAAAAAACCGCGCGCCTTCACAAAATCCCTCTCCAGGAAAACATGCATTCCCTTCTCAAACAACTGCTTGGTTTTCCGCTTGGTCTGTCTGGCCGCCGGCGCATCCCCGTCAAAAAGATCGTAGATCCTTTCTTCCTTTTTCTCGCTTTCCCTATAAAAAAGCCCAAGCGGCCTGTGTCCATACAAGGTAGCGTAGTCGGAAATAGATTCGAGCAAGGTACCGGTCAGGAGAATATGCGCATGATACTCCCCGGCTTTTTTCTGCAGAAACCGAGCGATCGAGGTATGCATCGACATCGTAATCGGCGACACCCTGTCTTCGAAGCCGATCACCCCCACCGACACCGGTCCGTAGGCCAACCCGACCGTCACCCGGTCTTCATAGATGTACTTTCTTTGCAATATATTTTCCCGAATCTGAATCGCTGCGCGAACGCCATCCTCCCGGCTTTTCGTGAACAGAGCCTGAAATCCATTTTCCAGAAAGCAGTCGATCATCCCGTTGAACCGCCGGACGGCCGGTACCGCCAGCTCGAACAATTCATTGACCAGCGAAAAAGTGGCAGCAGCATTCGTAGAGTGAAGTACCTCCTCGCCCTTGTCGATCCCCACTTGGAGCACAACCGCGTTGCATTCGATCTGCTTTTTGAGCATATCGGAAAAAGCGGCCTCATCGGCTTGAATCCCGAGGAATTGCAGCAACTGATTCGGGACAAAAATATCTGCAGTTGTCAATTTATTTTCATCTGTTTGCATAGCTTTCTGCCTCTCCTCTACGAGATATTCTCCCAATTGTACGGAATGGTTTACTCACATAGACCCGCTTCGGTTCCCTACTCCGTAATCCATCTTGACCCCTCTGTTTCCGGTACTCTCATCACTTGGATTCGTAGAGTCTGTGGTTGTCGAGCCCGTATTTGACAGAATCGTAGTCGTCGAACCGGCTTCCCTCAGATCCTCATTTTCTGCATCAATACTTGTCGAACTGCTGTCCGTGGAGTAGGTACTTGCGGCATCCGTACTTGTCGAACTACTACTTGTCACGCCTGCATTTGTCGTATCCGTGCTCGTCGAACCACTGCCATTCGTCGTACCCGTACCGGTCGAATCTGTATTGGTGGAATCGGCAGTGGTATACCCTGTACTTGTCGAACTGCTCGCCCCATCGGTTGTTGCTGTGTCCGTGTCGGTCGAACTGCTGCTCGCTGCATCGGTCGTTTCTGTATCCGTACCGCTGTCCGTCGTATCGGTCGAGGCGG
>JAFUXY010000527.1 GCA_017477005.1 Lachnospiraceae bacterium
AAGCCTTTTTGAATGGCGGCTTTCGTTGTCCCATCGATCTCCACGCTCGCTTCTGTTACACGTTGGATGACAAATTTCATAGTGGGATATATCTCCTTTCTGGTACTTCGGCAACCTCTGCTCACATCCACAACACTGCAAACAATATCCCCAGCAACAGCGCGCCTCCGGCTGCTCCGAGAGACATCCATGTATCCTTTCCGAGATCACGGATATCCGTGCGGGTATCCACTGCCGCGTCCTCTTCCTCTTCCTGCGCGTCCTGCTGTAGATCGGGGGGCATCATCCCTTGTTTATCAATCTCCGATGGAGTCGCCGCTCCCGGAAAATTTCCATCCCGGTTCCATCCGCCGGGACCGTGCATTCCGCCACCCATTCCCCGGCCGCCCATGCCACCGTGCCTGTTCTCATCGACTCCGACGGATTTCGACACCGAGTCCATAGTAATGTCCTCGGAAATCTCGCCAGCCTCCAAATGATAGGTCTCACCCTCCGACAATTCTGGACAACTCATATGCACCGCAGAAAAACTGCAGGGAGGCTCATAGGAAAGCAGCGTCTTTCCATCCGCATCCTTCAGGGTAATCTCTGTTCCGGCCGCAATTTCTTCCTCACTCACATACAGGATCGAGCACTGCGTCGAAGTATCGGATATGGTCTCCACCATACCGGAACTCCCGCACGCCACCAGGTCGCCACCATTCACTTCTATAATGCCGCCGCTCTCGCTGCCGCAGTCCAAGGCGTTGTTGCCTCCATCGTTGACAAGGCTCACTCGGATCGTGCCGCCTGAAATCTGAATATCTCCATTCGAGTCGATACCGTCCGCATCCCTCCCGGATTCATTTATAATAGAGAGATTTCCTCCGCTAATATGGATCCAAGTCTCCTCTTCCTCGTCCGTTTCCTGGGCATCGGCCGTGCTCTCCGGCGTTTCCTGCCCGGCATTTTCGGGTTTCTGTGCGGATTCTTCCCCATCTTCCATCTCACCAGGTGGACCACCCATACCGCCTCCCGGCGGGCCACCCATGCCCATATCGCTGCTGCCACCGTTTGCGTTCAACGCATCATCTGTCGCATGGATTTCCAAATCTCCGCCCGAAACATCAATGGTCAGTGCCTCAAGTCCCTCATAGCACTCTGAGAGCAGTATTTGCCCCCCGGATACCGCAATCGCTGTATCCGAATGCAATCCATCATCCGCCGCTGCAATCTGGATATCGCCGCCAACAATCTCAATGTCGCCCGCCGTGTGAACTGCGTCGTCCCCACTATCAATGGAAACAGAACCGGACTCCATATAAAAATAACCATCCTCTTTCGCCACAGCCAGTCCATCATCCTCTGCAGAAAGTGAAACCTCCGCTTCCCGGATACGCACGCTGTCATTCGCATGGATCGCGTCTTGCGGGGCTGTTACCTCTAAAGAGCCACCTGCCAAAACAAGGTCATCGTTGGCGGCAATTCCGTGCTTGTACTGCGCCTCCACCACGAGCGATCCATTTCCATTGATCGTGACATCATCCTTGCTGTAAAGCGCGCCGTCCACTCCATCGTCCACCGCGTCGCTAGAATAATCCGCCCCGCTAGCGATCCGGTTTTCGCTTCCATCGGCCAACGTCAAAAAGACCTTGTCCGCTTGCTCGACCCGGAACGCCGCGCTGTCCGAACAGTTCAAATCCACGCCGTCCAAATAAATCCAAATCTTCGACGAGTTGTTCGAATCTACGATAATGCTGCCGTCCGAAAGCTGCCCTGAAAGCACATAATCCCCCGCCTGACCGATGATTACATCTCCCTCATAGGCGTAGGCTCCGCCGCCGGAAACCGTTGCTTCGTCTCCATTCAGCGCAATTTTCGTCGCATCTGATGTGTCCCAATCGGGGTTCAAATCATTGGTCGAAAAATGAATGGAACTGGAGTACATCTCCGCATCCTCGTCCACGATCGCCTCAATTCCCAGGCTCTCCCCATTCATGAATAAAACGGTAATCAAAAGCGCCGCAATGGTACAGGCGACGCATATTTTATCTATATTTTTCCGCACAATCCGCCTCCCTGCAATCGCTTTTGGGTGCTCATCATCCCATATAATCCCCGTTGTAGCTCACCAAAACCGCATTGATAACGCCGTCCACGTCCGCCACCTGATTGACAAAGGAGGTATCCTCCCCCTTGAGCCGAACCTCCAGATTGACCTCGACCTGACCCTTTCTTGCGGATTTTGATTTCGTAACCATCTTCACGGAATGCTGCCGCACCAGCTCTGTCGCGCGGCGTTCGCTCTCCTCGTCCTTTGTCGTCAGCACCACAATGAACGGAGTGCTCACTTCCCTCTTTCCCACAAACACGAGCAGCACGATGCCGATCACCACGCTGCCAAATACCGCCAGCGGAATCAGCCCCGCCGCCAACACGATACCGTCGCCCACTGCCCAAAACAGAAAGGCAATGTCCAAAGGCTCCTTGATCGCCGTCCGAAAACGAACGATCGACAACGCGCCGACCATGCCAAGCGACAACACCACGTTCGACGTCACCGCCAGGATCACCAGCGTCGAAATCATCGTCACCGCTACCAGTGTCACGCCAAAACTTGAAGAATACATCACACCCTGGTATGTTTTCTTGTAGATTAGAAAAATAAACATCCCCAGGCAAAAGGCCAGCGAAAGCGACAGCACCATATCAAGGATGCTGATGCTTGTGACCTTGTCCAGATAACTGGATTTGAAAATATCACTGTAAGAAATCATACCTCACGCTCCTTTTCTTACGCTATCCTCTCTCCACGATGAAT
>JAFUXY010000528.1 GCA_017477005.1 Lachnospiraceae bacterium
GATGAGCCTACAGGAGCGTTGGACTCGGAAACCGGAAGAAGGATTATGGATCTGTTTTGGAAGCTGCATCAGGAGAGAAATATTACGATTATTTTGATCACGCATTCCAACGAACTGGCGGAAGAGACGGAGCGGATTCTGACCCTGAAGGATGGACGGATCGTCGGAGAAAGAGAGGGGATGGGCTATGCTGCTTGAAAACATCCGATTGGCTCTTGCGAGTCTCGCAACGAACCGTATGCGGACCTTTCTGACGATGTTGGGAATCATTATCGGAGTGGCCTCCATTATTTCGATCATGACGGTTAGCGATGCGATGAATCTGTCCGTAATGAATTCTATGGGAGATATCGGGGCCAATACGATTACCTTTTATATTGAGCAAAAATATGTGGAGGATTCAGAAGAAGTCGCTTCTGTGCGGGAGATTCAGGACAAGGATTATTTTTCGGAGGAGCGGATTCAGGCGCTCAAAAATCGCTTTGCCGATCAGGTGCAGGATGTCTCTTTGACAAAGAGTGTCGGCGATATGAAGATTGAAGAGAAAAAGCATTTCGCCAATATTCATTTGAAGGGGGTGAATAATGGGGCGCTCAAGCTGCAGAATTTGACCTTGTTGGAAGGGCGTGGTTTCTCAGAAAACGATTACCAGAGGGCGTCTAATGTAGCGCTTGTGTCGGATCGTTATGTGGAAAATATGTTCGGAGGAAAGGCCAGCGCCGCGATGGGGCAGACCTTGGAGACGATTGTGGGGAACCGCTACGCGACCTTTACGATCATAGGGGTGTATGAATACAGAGATTCCGCGGCAAACGGCGGGGGTGGATCCCGGAAAAATATTCGAACAGAGGTGTATATTCCTCTTGCGGCTGCCCAGCGGATCCTGCGGGACAATGGCTTGTACGATGAATTTGATGTGGTCGCAAAAAATGGGGTGGATACCCAGTCTTTGACCACGGAATTAATGGATTTTGTCAATCAGACCTATTACGCCGAAAATGATGCGTATCAGGCTTATGCGTACAGTATGAAGGCCTATGCGGATCAGATGAAACAAATGCTTGGCACCCAGAAATTGGCGTTTACAGCGGTGGGTGCTATCTCGCTTTTGGTGGGCGGGATCGGCGTTATGAATATTATGGTGGTCTCTATTATGGAGCGGACGAAGGAGATCGGGACGCGTAAAGCGTTGGGTGCCACCAACAGGGATATCCGTTGGCAGTTTTTGACCGAGGCCGTGGTGGTTTGTCTGATGGGAGGTATTTTGGGAGTAATCTCCGGCTCGGTTTTCGGATTGGCCGCTTCAAAGCTTTTGGGCTATAGAGGGCATCCGTCCATTTCCGGCGTAATCCTGTGCGTGCTATTTTCGGTTGCCTTCGGGATGTTTTTTGGTTATTATCCTGCGGGAAAGGCAGCGAAGATGAATCCTATTGACGCTCTGAGAAGTGAGTAAGGGATCGTACAAAGGAGAAGGTATAGGAAACGAATCAAGTTTGCACACTATATTATAGTCCATTTATGACAAAAAAAGGGCGTTTCATTACATGATCGTTAGGAATGGGAGGGAAAGTCCGATATAGTATATGGAGGCAAAGGATTTTGGGGTAATAAGTGGTTTCACAAAATGATTTGGAGGCAATATGAACATTGGACTGATGAACGACAGATCGGGGAAGCATTATGAGGTGGCCGGACTTCGTTCTCTGAAAACGGATAGCCAGGGAGCGGAACGTTTTGCGGACTCTTTTCAAAATGATGTGAAGCGTATGGACGCCGCAAAGTCTGCTAAGACAGCGAATGGCGGTGAAGCGAAAAATGCGTATTTTCGTGGAGCGAAAGGCGGAATCGTGGAATACAATGGCGTGACCTTCCGGTGCAATTACAAGACGGGAGCGTTGGAGCTTGGGGATTGCAGTCGTCCGTATAAATGCATAAGGGTTTCGTTGGAAAAGGGAGGCAGCCTGCTTTTTAATCCCGACAGTCTTTCGGGACTGAA
>JAFUXY010000529.1 GCA_017477005.1 Lachnospiraceae bacterium
AATCCGGCTTCGGGGGCAATCAAAAAAGCCGCCGTCCGGCTTTCCCGGGCGATGGCATTACCCTCGGCCCACAAGGCAAGGGGAGAGGTTCCGGTATATCAAAAAAATTGTCTCTTCATGCTTACGGAACGCAGACGCGGCGGTATCCGGTCAAAATTTCAGCAGGCAAATCGCCCGCTATTTATACCTCGCGGCGCCGCCGGACAGGCGGTCTCTCCCCTTGCCTTTTGGGGCGGGGGATTTTTTGTAGGACAAGATTGACATTATCCGAATCTCGTGACTATAATATTGTACATAAAAGGGGAAAGATCGACCCTCGAGTCCTCCGGGGTTATGATGAATGCACTGGGTATTACCGGGAATGGAGGGGCAATGGAAGCGGGGAAAACAGCAAGCAAAGAAGCGAAGAAACAGCCGAAGAACCAACTGAAGAAACGGCCGAAGAAACAAGCGTCAGGGACAATCTTCGACGATGTTTTCCGGACGATAGCCCAGAAAATGCCTGAGTTGATGGTGGCTCTTATTAATGCCGTGTACGGCACCGACTATGAGCGAAGCGAAGCAAGGCAACTCCGGAACGAATTCATAGAGGGAGACGGAAAGATTATCACGGACTCCATTTTCGAGATCCGCGACCGTATCTTCCACATCGAGTGCCAGTCAAACGCCGATTCCACCATGGTCATACGCATGTTCGAGTACGACGTCTCGATCGCAAAAGAGCGGGCGCAAAAGGAGGGAGGCGTGTACACAATCCGATTCCCTGAATCGCTCGTCCTGTATCTCAGGCACGGGAAATCGAAGCCGGAGAAATCAAAGGCTGTTGTTGAGTTTCCGAACGGCAAAACAGCCAGCTATGAGGTGTGCAACATATATGCGGACGACTACTCAGTGGAGCAAATTTTTGCGCAGAAACTGTTCGTGCTTCTGCCGTATTACCTCATACGGCACGAAAGCCGCTTCGATGAATACGAGACGGATGGCAACGCAAGGGAGGAGCTTTTGCGGGAGTGCGAGGATATCCAGAGGAGGATGGAGGAATGCTTCATGAGGGACGAAGACCGGTCCAGCATGTACCAGGACCTAATGAATCTAATTCTGAAGATTTCGAACCATCTTTTGAGGGAGCACAAGGAGACGAAGAAGGGGGTGAATAAAATCATGGGAGGGAAGGTATTGGAGCTTGCGTCTGAAATTAGCGAGAGGCGAGGCGAAAAGCGAGGCGAAAAGCGAGGCGAGAGGCGAGGCGAGAAACGGGGCGAGAAGCGAGGCATGGCGAGAGGTGAGAAGCAGACAGCGGAATTGTTCGGCTGGCTAGTTTCGGCTGGCAGATATGATGACGTGAAGAAAGCGTCTTTCGATGAAGAGGCAAGAGCGAAGTTTTTTTCCGAATACCATACGTTAAAAGCCTCACAAGTAAGCGACCAGTAACATGGTCTCTTGAAGGAAAAAACATTTTTGTCGTTTATTATTTCCGGGGAGGGGTTTGGCCCTCTCCCTTTCTGTATGGTGTAATCATTCTTGACTACTTTTTCTTTCGGATCAAATAAATCCCCAAAGGAATCTGTGCATCGGTCAGTTTCAATTCAGCACCGCCAGCATTGGAAATGGTGACGATTTTATCCGCAGAAGAATTGTCATCCCAAAAGCCATTCACCACTTTGAAAGTGACAGTATAGGTGGCTGTAGCAGCATAAGTATAGGTATAAGTGGTATCTGCCGTGATCACTGTATCTGTGGCAGGCACCGTATCCCAAGCACCCTCTTGATATCCGGCAGCAGGTTTTTCGCCAACTTCGGGGATTTGGCCTGCAGCAAGGGTCAAAGAATCGCCCGTGGTTCCGTTCAAGGTAACGGTCTGATCACCCGTTGTATCGTCATTCCATGCACCATTCACCACTTTGAAGGTCACTGTATAAGATACCGGTCCCGTGATGGTATATCCGACAAACGCTCTCACATCACCGAGCACTTCTATTCCAGTTCCGAAAGAAGGCTCCGTTTTGACGTTTTCAAGCACGAGTTCCGCTATATAAATGCCTGCAGTGGTAGGAGCTGCGGCCAATGCGCCTCCTGCGATTGCGTAGTCCGTCCCGGTTTTGGTCGCAGGGTAATACTTTATATGGTCTGTTTTCACCCCTTTGCGGGTCACTTCATTAAAGAGCTTCAGACCATCGAAGGTTGCGTATTGGCTTTTGTCGTCCGTTGTGTCGGTCTTTGCCGGAGCGATAATCGTCAGATCGGATCTCGATTCGGCCAAAGGGCACCCGCCGTATTCGTTGACACACCGTGCCGTAATCATCGCCGCTCCATTATCCGAATAGATCAGAGTGTGCTCATGCTTGCGGATCAGAAGCCTTGTGTTGTCGCTGTTTAGAACAATAACGTAACCGGGAACATCGCTCATAAATTTGGATTTGTCGGATTCTGTAATGATGTATGTGCCGGATCGTTCGCCGAATTTCGTATTGTGTTCGTCGAGGTCCCATTTGTTCACAGGATCTTCGACGGTGGGAAGATCGTAGCCGTCAACCGTGATGCCAACGTCTGCATCATCGCCTAAGGCAGAAGGGATAGTGATGGCTTTTTTCCCTTCAGTTGTCAAACCTTTGGACAGGAAGACATTATTGTCGATGCCATTTGCCGTATTATTGGTGATGACGGGGTTGTCATACATAATAAAATTGGCAGCCGGGCTTACCTCAAGATAGACACCCCCTCCTTCCGATGCAGCGAAATTTTCCTGAATCATGCCGCCAGACATTTCAAACTGACCTTCCCATACAATATATACGCCTCCGCCCTTCTGGATGGTCGTATTGTGATCGATGCTTCCTCCGGACATAGTAAATTTTGCACCGTTTCTGACAGATACGCCTCCGCCGACAATCCCGGTGGCGGTATTGTTCGCTATGGTGCCTGCACTCATGGTGAATTGACATCCATTTTCACAAACGATGCCGCCCCCTCCGACCAAACCACCGGTGG
>JAFUXY010000530.1 GCA_017477005.1 Lachnospiraceae bacterium
GAATGTTTTTATCTGGATGTTTCACTGTCACCCGTCCTTTTTTGTCAGGATGTTTGAACTGGTAGTGGCTTCCCTTTGTGCTGACAAGATACCAGCCGTCCGATTCAAGTATCTTTATGACTTCCCTTGAAGAATAGCTTTTCATATCTGCTTTGCTCCTTGCAAGTATAAAATAACACATATAAAAGTATTTGCCAATAGGTATAACAAATGTCCCCCATGATCTTTTTTTTCAACTGTCCTTATTATATTCTGTAAGTATAAAAGTAAAAGACAGATTGCACAAATATACTTTCGTAAGTTATAAAAGTATGGTATAGTTACGGAAAATAATCAAAGGTGATCGCAAAAACGGCAGGGGCAGTCATTCAATGAATATGTTACTGGGGTAATCAAAGAAAAGTGGAGAGGGACACTGGGGAGGAATTGACATGGGAAAAGAACGATTGATCGCATTTACAGACGCTGTGTTGGCGATTATTATGACAATTCTTGTATTGGAGCTGAAAAAGCCGGATGCGCCTACGATAGAGGCCTTCTATGAGCTGAGGCAAAATTTCTTTGCGTATTTTCTGTCCTTTTTCTGGCTGGGATCTTTGTGGATGGCTTTGAATACACTGTGGGAGAAGGTGGAGGAAATTTCACCGGCAGTTATCTGGTGGAATTTGTTGTTGTTATTTTTGGCTTCTTTTCTGCCGTATGCAACGGGATTGGTCAGCACGTATTTCAACGACAAAACGATACAGGGGTTCTATGGGATTATTGTGATTACGACGACTGTTTGCAATTGGTTTTTGCACAAAGCGTTGGATAAACCGAACGCCGGAAACGCGGATTTACTTGCGGCGACGGAGGCGTACCGCCGTTTGTTGATTCCAGATATAGCAATAAAGGTAGTCGGTTTTGTCTTTGCGATTGTGGTATATCCGCCTATTATGATGTATAGTGTGCTTTTGGCGGCAGCGTATATTATTTCTTTGAAGCATTTCAAGGATTCTATGAGCGAGAGCAGATAGAAGGTGGGAATATTATGTACACGACAATAGATGAATTCAAGCGATGGGGAATCGTTGCGGGGTACACGTCGGCCGGGGGCGGTTATTGGAGATATTTTCCATCGGAGGATATTGCAAATTATGAGTCTTTGGGAGAAGCGTTCAAGATAACGCCCGACCAAATGGTGCGAGTCCACCAAACACATTCGGCGAAGGTTTTTTGCGCAGACCGATCTCACGGAGGAATGGGTGTATGCAGAAACGGCGACGGACAGGATTATGATGGATTGATCACGGATGAAAGAGGGTTGATGCTGACGATCGTTACGGCGGACTGCGTGCCGTTGTTTTTGTTCGACCCGATCAAGAGGGTGATCGCCCTTGTACATAGCGGACGCATAGGAACCTTCCTTGAAATCGCGGCTGAGGCGGTGCGGAAAATGCAGGAAGTGTATGGACCGGATCCATTGGATCTTTGCTGTGTGTTGGGACCGCATATGTGCACCGAACATCATGTGATACAAAAGAAGGATGTGGAAGCTCTTTCTAGGGAGGGTTCTGCCACGGAACCGATTCCTTGGATCTCAATGGAAAAGAGTGGGAACTGTCATGTCGATATGGGAGCCGGAATAGTGGCCTCTCTCGAGAGTACAGGTGTTAAAAAAGAAAATATTGTAGACCAGCATATTTGTACCTATGAACGTGCCGATCTGTATTCTTGGAGACGGGATCATCTGCGGGAGAAGCGAAATCTGTCGTTTATGATGATTCCGTGATATAGAAAACGAATTTAAGGAAACGCTGATTATACTAGTTAAACTTATTATTTGCCGCAGGCAAATGATTTAGCTTAACTGCATATACCGTGTCCGGAAATTGCAAACGGCAGCTAATTTCGTTCGCGAGTATAAAGCGAGTTTGTTCTGTGTGCAGAGGTTTTAAGGAAATATGATTAAACCAGTCCTTCCTTAAGCGTTTCCTTATAATACTTGGGGCGGTTTTTGTGTGTAAATGAGGGAGGGAAAATTGAAGACGATTTATTTAGCGGGCGGATGTTTTTGGGGAACACAGAAATTTCTTGATCAGTTCGATGGCGTGATCAAGACCACAGTAGGGTATGCAAATGGAAAAAAGGCGAATCCAACGTATGAAGAGGTCTGCAACGATTCCGGTCATGCGGAGACGGTGAAGGTTGAGTACGATGAAGAAGTAATGCCCACAAGTCAGCTGTTGAACTATTATTTCATGACAATCGATCCAACCAGTGTCAACCGGCAGGGGGGCGATGTGGGGATTCAGTATCGAACGGGAATTTATTATGAGGACGAGGAACTTTGTCCTGTGATCCAGTCGGCTATTGAGGAGCTTGGAAAGCGGTATGCGGATCCCATTGTTGTGGAGGTCGGCAGATTGCAGAATTTTTTTGACGCAGAGGAGTATCATCAGAAGTACCTGGACAAGAATCCGGGCGGGTATTGCCATATTAGCCCGGCACTTATGAGAATTTCCGGGGAAAATGCGAAATAAGATACCAATAGCAATCGCCGTAGATGCATGCTATAATATTCTGTGCAGGCAATTTCGGGTGACTTTGCCTGCATAAAGGAACTAGGGAGGGAGCAAACATGGGCGCTTTGGACGCGGTGGGGAAGCGGTATTTCTCCGACAATTTCCGTTTTGCCGACGCTTTTAATTATCTGATATACGACGGGGAGCCAGTCATAAAGGCGGACGAGCTTGCGGAGTTGGACGCCACGCAGATAGCTGTTCCGTTTGGAAACGAGGCGAGCCTTCCCATGCAAAAGTATCGGGATCTGCTGAAAGTCTGGGAAGCGAAGAGGGACGCCAATATGATCTACGTCATTCTGGGAGGCGAGATGCAGGGCAGCATCCACTACGGGATGCCGGTGAAGGACGGGCTCTACGACATGATCGGCTATTCGAAACAGATAGAGGAGGCGCGGCGCTCTTATAGGAGGAAAGGGAAGAGGGATGATGGACGGCCTGTTGGGAACCCGCAGGAAGGGGAGGGGAACCTTGTCATTGAAAACGGGACTCTGAGAGTCAAATTGACCAACGACGAGTTCTTGTCCGGCTTCCGGAAGGAGGACAGGCTGGTGCCGATCGTGACGGCCGTGATCTATGTGGGGGCGAGCCCGTGGGACGGCTCGATGTCGCTGCATGAGATGATGGAGTTCAGGGACGAGCGGATCCGACGGTTTGTCCCGGATTACAGGATCAACCTGATCTCGCCCGCGGACATGGGGGAGGCGGAAATCGAGAAGTTCCGCTCGGATTTGGGCTTTTCCATGGACGTTCTCAAGCATCAGAACGAGGATGCCGACAAGATAATAGAATCGGTTGGTCACAAGAATATAAACGGGGATACTGCAAGATTTCTAAATGTAGCAGCAAACATGGGATTTAAGATAGACGAGAAGGAAGGAGAGATAGATATGTGCTTGGCTATGGAGAGGCGGTCTCAGAAAGACCAGATAACTGGCGCAATCAATGGGATGCGGGCGATGGGGGCATCAGATTCCGATATTATTGAAAAGGTTATTGAATTGTATAGTGTCACTAGGGAGTATGTTCTTGCGCTGCTTGCCCCGCAGACGGCATGAATGAATCGAGTATATTTTAGGGGAGGGTGGTCTCCCAATATAGCGGGGTATTGGTGTGGATTGTACCAACACCCCGTTTTTGATTTCCCAAGCAGACTTTCCTGGTGCCGGTCTGTCTGGTCGGTATGGAGAAGATTTGGGTGATTGGTTCAAGATAGACGAGAAGGAAGGAGAGATGGATATGTGCTTGGCGATGGAGAGGCGGTATAAGAAGGAGCAGATAACTGGTGCAATCAATGGGATGCGAATAGCGGGTCTGGATGACGAAACAATTATAGACAAAATCATTGAAGCTTATAATGTCACCAGGGAATATGTTCTTGCGTTGCTTGCTCCGCAGACGGCGTGAACGGTATTGAGTATATTCTATGGAGAAAAGATAATATTAGCTGGGGTGTTTATCAGATTGAAGTAAGATTCCACCCCTAAGTGCGAGTTTCGAACCCGCAGTTGGGATGAAAGTGACAAAAATCGGTTGAAATCCTTTCCGTATTATGATAAATTGTATTCGTAACTGTTCATTATGAGAAATCAAGAATACGGGTTGTTGTGTACCACCTTGAGGAGCTGCAACTCCCCAAGGCAAGGTATGGTATTCAGACTGCCACACAATACAGCCAAAGCTGCGATACACATTCGCATTATAACACAAAAAAGACCATGATTACTAGATGCATTTAAGCGATTTCACGTTCACGGGAGCTTTTCTTTTGGTGTCTTTTTGGGTTTGTTTTGCATCGTATTTTAGGCGAAGGCGGCCTCCAAATATAGCGGGGTGTTGGTGTGGAATTTACCAGCACCCCGTTCTTGATTTCCCAAGCATACTTTCCCAGTGCCGGTCTGTCTGGTCGGCACCGGGAAGATTTGGGAGATTGAGATTGAAAGGAAGCTGTCAGGAGACGGATTTGTTTCAGTCTGTTTTCTGACGGCTTTTTTGTGTTATGGAAATGGCATGATAGAGTTTTCCTGAAAACATAGTTTGTATGCTCAACTTGGCTCAAAAGTCATGAGGGAGGAAGGAGGACTCTATGGAAAAAACAAGTATCACTTATGGTTATGCGAGGGTCAGCACAGCACATCAAAACGAAGAACGCCAACTGGTCAAACTGAAGGACTATGGAATCGATCCCGACAACATCTATACGGATCATATCACAGGGAAGAGCTTCAACCGTCCCGGATATGCAAAGATGCTGCAAAATTTGCGTCCGGAGGATGTGGTCGTTGTCACAAGCCTGGATCGGCTGGGGCGAAGCTATACAGAAATTCCTGAGCAGTGGAAAATCCTGACAAAAGAGAAAAAGGTGGAGATTGTCGTCCTTGATATGCCGATTCTCAACACAAAAGACAGGACGGATGATCTGATGAAAACCTTCGTCTCGGATTTGATACTGGGCATCCTGTCCTACACTGCGGACATCGAGCGGAAAATGAACCATCAAAGGACGATGGATGGGATTGCGGCAGCGAAGGCGAGGGGCGTGAAATTCGGGAAAAAGCCGTTGGTTGTGCCGGATGAATTTCCGCAAGTCTACAAACTGTGGGAGAGCGGAGAATTGTCGGCGAACAAGGCTTCGCAGAGGCTCGGAGTGTCGAGAAATACGTTTCTGAAGTGGGCCCGTTCCGTAGTGTCTAGTGGGTGTTGATGAGTTTGGAAGAGAAGAATGTCGGTCAATATTCCTTGGTTTTTTGACCACATACATAGCACTCTATTATGCCAATACAGCATTGTAAACTATGCACAAAATTAAGTTATTTTATAATAGCATCATATAGGAAATATGTCAAATTTATGAATGCTATATTTCCAGACAACATCCTTCCGCAAGACCTGTCAAAAAACCAAGGATTTTCTACCGTAGATTGTGGAAGGAGGGCAGAAATGTTTCAAAAGATGAGAAAGGGATTGGCGATTGGATTGGCGGCATCGATGTTGATAGGGAGCGTGTTTTGGGTCACAGCTCCAAGGGCTGTATATGCGGCTGAATGGATGGATGTGGAGGGAGAAGCGGAAGGTTCTGAGCAAACATATGTTAGTAGTGAGATTGAAGACACAACAGATGTTGATATTTCCAAATTTGAGGAAAGTATTCCAGACGAGGGTATGGAGGATTCAGAAGAGGAGGATTGGAAAGAGGATTTTGCGTCACAGTATACAGGTGAATCTGAGGATGTGGGGGAAGATTCATACGGAGTCATAGAACCAAATTCGCAAGAGGAGAACTTGGCCGTTGAGGGTGGAGAAGACGAAACGATATATGGCTTGGATGAGAGTGAAGAAACAGAGGATGAGGCAAAGCCTGAGTTGGATTTTGAAGAATCACCTAGAAATGAAAAGGAGGATTTACAAGAACAGACGAGGGATGAGGATTGGAGTGAAAGGAATGATTTTGAGTATAATGAATTAAAGGCGAAAAGCGAAGAAGAGATTTCAGATGTGGTGGATGGCGTTGTTGAAGAAAGTTTAGAGGAAGATACAGAGAGCGCGCAGGCAGACAGGCTTGGATACAGTGGGTTTAATACGCAAGGAACCGCTATGAATATTTCTCTCAATAAGGAATATACGGATTTTCTGGATGCTAGTAGTGATAATGTTTACATTGAAAACTATTATAAATTTAAGATAAAGAATCCGGGATATATACGTTTATCTTACAAGCATTACAGCTACGATGACGACGGGGATGCTTTGTGGTGGTACTATATTTATAAAGAGGGGAATGAGAATATTTTTGACGCAGGAATTTGGGAAGATATTACCTCAGACACGGTGCTGATTTCAGGAGTTTCCCCGGGGACATATTATCTAAGGGTTACAACAGGGTGGGCGAAGAAAGGGTATACTGCTGCTTATTACGGAATTTATGGGAGTTATAATGATTATAGTAGAGGGGTGACTGATGCAAACTATTCGTTCAAAATAAACTACTCTGCATCTTCGGTATGGGAGAGAGAGATGAACAATAGCATTGCAACTGCAAATAAAGTGGCAATAGATAAGAAGTATCACGGAAATAGTGGTTCTTCTGATGGATATATAGACAATGACTACTACAGTTTGACGTTGGATAGTGAAAAGAAATTAAATTTTAATTTCAAGCATAGTCGCATTGACGATGGCCATGAGGATTTCACTCATGCCTTTGAAGTGTACAAGGGTGGTGTGGATCAATGCATAACAAGGGAAGTGGTTTCCGAAAAAGTTGAGTCGAAGACAGTAAAATTGGGTACACTGGCTAAGGGAACCTACTACATCTGTATTCATAGATATAGAGATGACTATTTAGACAAGAGTGAGTATTCATTCAGTGTAGACAGAGTCAAACTCAACCAGTCGCTCAGCTTCAAGTCCCCATCCTCCTTGGTTCAGGGGAAAAGCAGCACCTTAACAATCAATGGAGCGAAGGGGGCTTTATCCTATAAATCGTCCAATCCAGGGATAATTTCGGTATCGAAGATAGGGAAAAATAAGTGCAAGGTGTCTGCCAAATCTCCAGGCACTGCTAAAATCACTATTACGGCGGCTGCTACGAATGACTATTATGCGAAAACAAGCACAGTTTCCATAAAGATTTATCCTGCAGGAACAGCGATTACCTCATGCAAGAATATAAAAGGCAAAAAATTACAGATAAAATGGAAGCGGAATAGCAAAGTTTCAGGCTACCAAGTGCAATACTCCCGTTCGAAAGCATTTAAGACCTCGAATAAATCCAAATTGTTGAGTGGGAATTATTCCACAACATTTACCGCAGAGAAGCTTTCGAAAAAGACCTATTATGTGAGGGTTCGTACTTATAAATTGGTCGGCAGCAAGAGGTATTATTCCGCATGGTCACAGGTCAAAACTGTGAAAATCAAAAAATAATATAATGGTAGAGGGGAACAAAAATGATAAAGAGATTGATTATTATATCCATTTGTATAAGTTTGATATGTGGATTATGGGGATATGATATAAATGCAAAAGCTAATAAAGTGCAAGCACTGGAGGCATATGCGGGCTTTATGGGGGAGCCGCATAAATTATGGAATGATAGCAGGTACACAACGGATGAAGGAGTCGAGTTTAAGACAATTGACGTAAATAAAGACGGCACCCCAGAACTATTGATCTATGACAAAGGAAGTTATGTGGCGTTAGGATATTGGGGACTGTATGCTTATGTACAAGGAAAAGTCAAATTGATACAAGACTTCGTGGAATCGGTGGATTTTTATCCGAACAAAAGGGGAGTTATCTTTATCGATGAGAATCATGGAGGAGGTCATCGGGAGGAGTGTTGGACCTTTGACGGGGAGAATTCAACCTTACAAGTCAAACTTGTTGCCGGTTTTGATTCCAATTATCAGGTTGATTACAGTACAGCGGAATGTATAGATGGAAATGGAAATAAAATAACGATGGACGAATTCTATTCTGTTAAGAACAACCTTGTTGGAAAGAGCAAAATGGTAAGAGGATATGACGACAAATTACTAAAGAATACGAAATCCAATAGGAAAAAGTTTCTGTCGGAGGCAGTAAATAATAGTAAATCCAAAGGGGAATACTGGCTATATGGAATCGGTCCCGGAGGATCAGGAGGGACATCGGACGATGCGGTTGTGGATTATTCTCACGGTAAGTTGACAATATCCGGTCTTTGGGGGAAAGGAAAGACGAAAGAGCAGGCACAAGACGCACATCGTGCCTGGGTGGATGAGACTTTTCCAGTAGCAGATGATTGCAAATACGTGACAGTCGATGACGAGGTGGTCACTAGAAAATTAAATCAGAGTTTGGTGGATCAGAAAGGGATATATTTCTGTGCGTTTGGTGTAAATATCCATGTTAAAAATGGAAAAATTACTCAGATAATAGAAACAAACTGAGAGGTAGGAAGGAGAATGAAAGATTATGAAGCTTAGAATTCAAACAGGTGCGATGATCCGATGGTTGACAGCCTTAATAATCATTACTTTGAGTTCAGTATTTTTCGTACCCTTAAACGCAGAGGCAGCGAGAACGATCAACCTCAGAGACAAATATGCCGCGGACACGGGAAAGACATTTGTAGAAATAAAGGCAAAATATGGATGGACTGCCGAAATGGGACAGAACAATGCCGGGCATGGAGCGTTAGTAGATTTTACAGTACCAGGAACAGGTGTTTGTTATTATTTTTTCGGGAACACGGATACTTGGAAGGTAGAGGAAACTTCTAACCTTTCGACAATCGAAGGAACTGTCGAGGAATTATTTAAAGGCGTAAAGAAGGACTATTCTCTTGCGTGGTTTGTCAACAAGCTTTCAAAACAAGGGGCGGCAGAGTATGATATCATAGGCGACACAGGATCGCCGTACCTTCCGGAAGGAAGTTTTGCATCGATCAATTATACCACGAAAAGTGGGAAGGTGATTAATATCAATATAAAGCTACAAAGCGACTCAGACCTAACAATATATAGGAATGCGTATGTACAAATACGCTGACGTGACAGAATTTTGATATCTTTTGGAATACCAACAATAGTTCATTTGGGGAGGATAAGTATTGAGGAAAAAATGGTTATCTTTTATATTTTGTATTACTATTTCTATAATTATCAGTTTTTCACATAGCCAGGTGGTGGAAGCGTCAAGAAATGGATGGTATTATAGCTATGAGGCAAATCTAGTGCCGACTCTGTCTGGATACTCTTATGATAGCATCTTCATTGAAGGAAACACGCTATGTGTCAATGGTTCTCTTAGAAAAGCTTCATCGAAAGGCGAATTATTCGGAGAAAATTCAAAAATATCAAAGAGGAAAGATTGGAGATTTAAATTTTCTGATAAAGTAAAATATTATAACAGTCTTGGCGAGGAGGAGCCATATCCTGTCTCAAAGGAAGATTTTTCCAAGATGGGATATGTGGACATTCTATTTCATGTAAAAGGTGGGGAAATCGTGTATATTAAGGGGGCACTTCACTAGAATGACAGAGAAGCGTGACCTATGAAGGGAGGGGCAATGGAGATTCACAAAATACAAATAAAAAAGATAGTGTGTTTAGTTGCTATTTCAATCATACTTACACACATATATGCCTTACATTTCGATGCTGAAATAGAAGTAAAGGCGGCAGGAAAATCTTTGCCGGTTGCATTATCTTTAGAACAGCAGTATGAGGCAAATATATTTATGAGCAATTTTGCTGAATTAATTATTAGGAAGTTTAATGTGGACAAAGCAGGCGTAGGAGAGATGGTGAATTTCGCGGTTTTGCATGCTATTGTGAATAGAAAGAGCATGATTTTGTTTGATGGGACCATGGAGCGAATGTCATTGCAGGATGTAAACATTATTTTGTTGCGGTTTTTTGGGAAATCATTGTCCGACCAGCAGATTGTGGAGTATCAGGCGTCCGGTGGCAAGGAATATTTTTTTGAGCATGGATATTATTCAAACGGGTATTTTTATTGGCCAGTAGGAAATGGTGAATCCTATGTCGGGGTATGTATTGTGGATAGGGTAGAAAGCTACAAGGATGGTTCCCAGAGACTGTGGTACACCTTGTATGACTATGACGTAGACGAATATTGGAAGAATGACTGGAGAGTTCCAGATGCGATTTACAGGATGACTCCTTCGGAAGCTGCATCAAACCAGTATCTGAGCAGGTCGGGAAGCGGTTTTGCGGATGTGGTTCCCTATTCATATAACGGGAGAAGCTCGTACCAATTGAAGAGGATGAAGACGAACAAGAAGTAATGTAAAATTTCATTCAAGTTATGGCGGCGTATAAGAGTTGAGAGGTTTATATGAATGAGTAGGTTTAGGATAGTTTCATTATTGGCGGCCTCAAGCCTGATGGCGTTTACAGGTTGCTCAACGACCGGATCCGGCGAGCCACAGACGGAGGTTCAGGTAGTTAATAATCTTGGCAGTGCCGATGGAAATGTTTATTCTGAGTCTGATGAATCTAGAATCGCAGATGTGTTGGAAGATGCTGGTGCTTTGGCAGATAGCGGAGACTATGAGGCGGCACTTATACTGATTAAGAAAGGCCTAAAAGAGTTCCCGAATTCAAAAGCCTTAGAAAATATGCGGAAGAAATATAGAAAACAAATCCGAGCAAGCACTGAAGTAACGGAATCTGAGAATGTTTCTGATATGGATGCGAAGCCCGCATCTTCTGTGCCTGCTTCTGTAGATGTTCACCAACCTTTCTACGGAATATGGGTCATTGGCACGAAGGATTATACAGAAGCCAACAATAAAGCACAGGAGGTCAGAAATAACGGGTTCGATGGTCAAGTGTATGTCACAACAGATTGGAGCAATCTGAATAGTGAAAGGTGGTTTGTAGTGACCGCTGGATCGTATCCAAATGAAGAATCCGCGAAAGAAAAGTTGCCAAATGTACAGGCCTTATACAAGGACGCATATGTGAAATACTCTGGATCTTGGAAAGGGTATTGAAAAGGAAAAGCCAGTAATATGATCTGAGCCTTTGGGTGTTGATTTCGATATAAAAAAATGGATTTGGAAGGAGGGAATGCGATGCTAAAAAACGTGAGAAAAGGGTTGGCATTGGGAATGGCTGCTTCCATGCTCATGGGGAGCGTGTATGGGGCTGCAGGTCTGAGGGTGATGAATGCGGCAGAAATTAAAGAAGGTGAAGTAGGATTGGATGATTCTATAGATATAGAAGTGAACGATTCCGAGGAAATCAGCGCTCAGGTTGAAGATACAGAGTCCGAGGAGATGGAATCCTCTGAGCAGGAAGAAAACGCAGAGTTAGATAATGAGATTAGGGATACGGATGGAGCGGAGGAGTTATTGGAGTCTAAATCTGTAGAGGAATCGGAAGCATTCCTGGCCGATGAGGAAATAGAGATCGAAACGGTTACAGAGATATCGGAAACATTGGGAGCAGAAATTGTAGCTTCAGGAGAATGCGGGGCTGACGGCGATAATGTTACTTGGATGCTGGACTCCAAAGGAACTTTGACAATTAGTGGGACTGGAGATATGAATAATTACGATCTCTTGTGGGATAATGATTATCCGCCATATTATGACTATAAAAATGATATCGAACATGTAGAGATTAAAGATGGAGTGGTGAGCATCGGACACTTCGCTTTTATCCACTGCCTAAACTTAAAGAGCATATCCATTCCCGTTGGCGTAACAAGCATCGGGAATGACGCTTTTGAGAGTTGTGAGAGCATGGAGAGCCTATTTATTCCCAATAGCGTAACAAGTATTGGAGAGTGGGCTTTTGCTGCTTGTTACAGTTTGAAAAGCATATCTATCCCCAACAGTGTGACGAGCATTAAAGACGGTGCCTTTTGCTATTGCAAGGGGGTGGAAAGCGTATCCATTTCTAGCAACGTGGAAAGTATTGGTAAGTGGGTTTTCTATGATTGTGAGAGCTTAGAAAGCGTATCCATTCCTGAAGGGGTGAGAAACATTGAGGGTTATTCTTTTTACGATTGCAGTAGTCTGAAAAGCATATTTATTCCAGAAAGCACAATGGTGATTGGGGAGCAAGCTTTTATAAATTGCGCATCTTTGTCAGATGTTTATTACTCTGGGTCCGAAGAACAATGGGAGAGAATTACTAAAGAGAAAGGGAATGAATGTCTGGAAAACGCAACCATCCACTACAACAGTAGGGGCAGTATTGGAGAAGATAGGGCATTGAACAACTGTCTGATCATTTTATCTCCTACGTCTTTTAGTTATGATGGTACGGAGAAAAAACCAACAATCACTGTGAAAAGATTGGAGAATGGCAGTTTGAAAAATGACTATCTTCTCGAAGAGGGGAAGCACTACACGGTTTCATACGAAAACAATGTTGATGCTGGTAGGGCTAAGGTGATTTTGCAAGGGATCGGCGATTACACAGGAAAAATCATAAAATATTTCGATATCGTTAGCGAAAAGTCGGATAACACAAGTCAGGCATCTGATTTCAAAATCGGCTCATCCCAATCCGGAGAATCAAAAGATCCTGAGTTACTTCGGTTCTTTCCTGGGGATTGGAAGCTATCTGTCGCTAATTATCCTGTTAAGCTAAAAAAAACAACGGAGACGGACGGCAGCTATAAAGTAAAATTATCCATTGGAATCGGGAGAGAAGATATTTTAGACGATGAAACGGAATGGGACAAATTAAAAAAATGCATCGATGATGCCGAAAAAAGTGAAAAAACCTATGCGAATTTAGCTAGGCTTATAGACGCTAATGGCAAGTGGCGAGAGAATATAAAAACCAATCATTTTGATGTCATGCCGAAGCTTGGATGTATGGGTTATGGAGAGATAAAGTTGGACAAGGACGGAAATGTCTTGTCCCAAACCGTGAAAGTGGCTGCAACAGCCGATTGGAAAAAAGGAGCAACTTGGGCGTTTGCGACTCCCATTGGACCGATGTACTTTGAGTGGAAGTTCGGGGCAAAAGCAAAGGGAAAAATTGGACCAAAGTATGACATAAAGAATGACAAATGGGTAATCATGGACGGCAGTTTTTCTGTTGAACCATATGGTTCAATAGAAGGCGGGTACGGGTTTGCAAAAATAGCGACCATCGGTGCCAAAGGTGAAGCTAAAGTTCCCATTACCATTATTCCCCAAAGTAGTGGAAAAATAGAAGCATCTGCCAATGTGCATTTGTATGCGATGTTCCTGGTCGATGAAGAGTACACACTTGCAAAGCTCACGGTACCGCTGTGGGGAGATAATTCAAATATGACAAATGTGTCCTATAGTGCAGATACTTTGTTTTCACCCGAGGAGTATCTGCTTGAACCGATCAGTGAAGACTATATCGACACCGCCTTTACCAAAGAGACTACTGAATGGGAAGGAGAAGTTGATGTCTTGACCTCTTCTAGAGAGAGCGGCGTAAACATTTTACAGGAGGGGATATTGCCGTCATCGTTACCCATGATGACTAGCATTGGGAGTAAAAAAGTACTTGTATGGCAGGCATTTGACAAAGATGGAGACAAACTCAATGCATGCAAATTGATGTACTCTGTGTTTGAAAACGGACAGTGGTCGGAGCCTAAAATAGTAAATAATGATGGAACGTCTGATTTTTACGCAGATTTCAAAACTATAAATGGGAAAGCGGTTCTTGTATGGCAAAATATGGACACAAAACTGGGGAGTGAAGAGGATGTGAAGAGTGCGTTAATGGAAATGGGTTCTCATTCAAAAATATATGCCGCTATATTTAATCCAAATCACAACCAATTTGAAACCGTTATGAGCGTGAGTGGCGAAGAAACAGGCATGATGCCGCAAGTCTTTGAAGATGGAACGAAAACAGTTATTACCTATGTGCAGAATTCGAATGATGATATGATGCAGGCTTCAGGAACAAATTCTATCTTGCGAAGAACATTAGAAGCTGGTGATCTGTCTGGGAAAACGACGCTCATTACCACGAAAGATATGGTGGAAAATTATGTATATCAAAATGGCGATGTGTACTATGTGTCAAGAAATGCTTCTGATGATACGCAGGCAGCGGCTCTCCGCAATAAAGCGGGACAAGTCGTTTCATCTTCAGATGGAATAGCGGAGAATGTATCCAACGTTATGAATGCAGGCGGAAAAATTGTATACCTTGAAAATGGACTGTTGTACGTTTGCGGATCTGGAAATACATCTAGCCTGATAGGAGACGTAATTCTGGGAAGCGGAACTAAATTCTGCACGAATGGCTCAAAAACTGGATTTGTATGGACTGAATATGACGAAGCATCGGACGTAGGTAGAATAAAAGCTTCCTTGTTGGGAGATAGCGGATATTCCGAGGCAATAACCCTTTATGAAACGGAGGGTTCTATCTATCGCTGCATCAGTCCGGAATTGGATGACAATGACCAATGGCAGATTGCCGCTTGCGTGGAGAACTCAAAATCGGGTTTATGTTCCCTTGTATATATAGAACGGAACGAGGCGACAGACATGGCGCTGGATTATGCTTCCATAAATGAGTTTGACGTTCAAGAGAATGGTGACACCGGTGTAGATTATTATGTGACCAATACGTCTGACAAGAAGATTTCCGACGTTATTATGGAAGTAAAGGCCTCAGATGGTTCTTTATTGGCAACAAAGGAAGTTGACATCACTATTGCTCCTGGAGAAAGCACATCTGGAACGGAATATTTAGACTTAAGTGGGCTATCAGGGGCAACTGACGTGGAACTTCTTGTATATGCGAAGGGGCAAAACGACATAGTTGACAACGTTGTGTCTGAAACTGTCGGATTGCCTGACGTGAGCGTTTCCGCCAACTATGCCGAGGATGAGGAGAACGTGTATATATTCACTGATCTGAGCAATACTTCTGCAAACGATGCAGAGAATGTCCGATTGTCTATTTCAGAGGATGATAAAAACTTGCATTCGGAAAGCGGAATTTCCATCTCTTCAAGAGGGGAGAAAACCATCGAGTGTTCGCTGGCAAAATCCGACATCTTCTATAATTCAGACGGAATAGCGTACTTAAAACTAGAAGCAGAAGCTGGAGATGGAGATTATAGCCTTGATAACAACGTGGATTATGTGATTCTATATGGCGATAAATACGACGGTGGGAAGGGTGATGACTATGATCCATTCCCGACTGTTGCCCCTGATTCTGATTCAATTCCAGATCCAGAGTCTGACCCAACACCTTCGCCTACTCCAAGTACTGTTTCCGTTACCGGCGTGAAACTAAATAAAGAATCCGATTCCATCGAAGCAGGGAGAGCTATCACACTCCAGGCCATTGTGTCGCCTGTTGACGCGTCAAACAAGTCAGTTACGTGGAAGAGCAGCGATGAGAAAATAGCTACGGTTGATTCGTCAGGCAAGGTTACAGGAATTGCCGAAGGAAAGGCAACCATAACTGTTACGACTGAAGATGGTAACAAGACAGCGGTATGCGAGATTACGGTAAATCCTGAAAAAAAGAATATTTCGAACGCTACAATAGAGGCGATAGGCGATCAAAAGTATACTGGAAAAGAAATAAAGCCTACGGTTGTCGTAAAGTACGATGGGATTACCCTGGTCGAAGGGACAGACTATAGTGTAACATACAAGGACAATGTGGACGTAGGTGATGCAAGCATAATCATTGAAGGTAAGGGCGAATACGCTGAATCTAAAACGGTCACATTCGCCATTGTTCCGGTCAACGTTACAGGTGTGTCGCTCAGCAAAACAGATTTGTCCATCGTCGAAGGCAAAACGGCTACGCTTACAGCCACTGTGGCTCCTGCAGATGCGACAAACAGGAAGGTGGCGTGGAAGAGTTCAAATACTAACATTGTCTCTGTTGACTCTAACGGAAAAATAAGCGCTTTGAAGGTGGGTACTGCGGATATTATCGTCACAACTGATGATGGAAACAAGACGGCAAAGTGCAGCGTGACTGTAAAAAGTGCCACAGTTGCTGTGACGGGGGTAAAACTTAATAAGTCATCTGCGAGTGTAAATGTAGGCAAGGAAGTGACGCTTAGCGCGACTATTCTTCCAAAGAATGCCACAAATAAAAAAGTTACCTGGAGTTCCAGCAACAAGAGCATTGCTACAGTAAATTCTTCTGGTGTTGTGAAGGGAGTCAAGAAAGGAAGCGCCACAATCACCGTAACAACAATAGACCAGAAGAAGACGGCGAAGTGTACCGTAACTGTAAAACCGATTTCTGTATCTAGTGTTTCGTTAGATAAGAAAACGTCATCTATTGTAAAGGGTAAGATATTCACACTCAAAGCGACAGTGAGTCCTTCTGATGCCACAAACAAGAATGTGACTTGGAAATCGAGCAATACGAAGATAGCAACTGTTTCATCGAAAGGAGTGGTTAAAGGGGTTAAAGCCGGAACTACTACCATTACCGTTACTACAAAGGACGGTAAGAAAACAGCGAGCTGTAAGGTCAAGGTCACCAATCCGGTTGTCAAAGTAAAATCCGTGAAGCTGAACAAGAAGTCAGCGTCTGTTAAGAAAGGAAAGACACTTACGCTGAAAGCCACAATTAGCCCTTCAAATGCCACAAACAAATCGGTTACTTGGAAAACCTCTAATAAGAAGATTGCCGCGGTGACAAGCAAGGGCGTTGTCAAAGGCGTCAAGAAAGGCACAGCGACTATCACAGCGACAACAAAGGACGGGAAAAAGACTGCAAAATGCAAAGTAACAGTGAAATAAATAGGCAACTAAAAGCCGAGGTATAGAGAGGAGAAAAAATGATATCATTTGTGTATTTATCAAGAAATACATCCATTAGCTTTCGCAAGTTAGTGGGGTGTTTATGCTTGATTGTTGGGCGACGAATTGTACGCGGCAGCGACGACGAATTGTATGAGGGAACGAATGTAGCAAGAACGACAGTTTTTTATCGGAACCACAGGTTTATTGTGGTGTGTGCGACACATTGTCATAGCCCTTTCAGACGGCTGGACAGGGTTGATCCCCAGTCATCTTCCAGTCGCGTGAAAAGGCTATGCATGCAAACCATAGCCATTAAAGTAACCAGTTATTGTTGAAGAAATGGGGGTGTTAGCAAGGAAGGAAACTATGCCGCATTGGCGGGCTCCAACAGTAAAAGCATCCCCCAGTTGGGAAGTCTGGCCGAAAAAAAGCCATAACCCCGAAGGGCTATGGCCGGTGCTGTGACATTGTCTGGTTATAGAAGAGGCTGGAAGGCCATGCTGCCAAAGTCAAACGGCGTGGCATACTCCTGGCGTTCCTGGATGCAATCCCAGGCTTCGTCCCATACGTCCTCGCTTACCAGATAAGACCAAAGCAGGGCGAGTGTGTGCCGGAGGTTCCTGACCTCGCGCCGTGACTCGCTTAACGCCGCCTCGTTCGGGCAGCTATGGGCCGGGACGGCCAAGCTTCCATGGTCATTGTTTTCAAAGGGTGATCCGCAGCACATAAGGTTCTCCTTTCCAGATGTTAGCTGTTTTATAGCGGTGATTGCTTCAAAGTGATGGTTGTTTTAAGGTGATGATTTCAAAGACCCGGCAGATGGTCGATCGCAAACCTGACCGCTTCCGCGTCGATGTGTGGCCTGCCGAGCTGGGCGCAGTAAGCCATGGCGTTTGTCATGATCTTGTCGATCCTGCGGCTGTTCCCGTCCGTGTACTCTGAAAGCAGCGGATAAACGGCTTCATCGACGAGGACATCCGAGCCGCCGGCAAACGAGAGCTTGTGGACCACGTAGCCCTTTAC
>JAFUXY010000531.1 GCA_017477005.1 Lachnospiraceae bacterium
CACAGTACATACTCAAAAGGATGGAACATTTACGATAGGAGGTTTGCAAAACGGCGAATATGAAGTTTTAGCAACGCATGGTAATGTATCGGGAACACAAAAAGTCATCATTAATGACAGTGACGTGACAGGTATTGTTATAGATTTGTCCGCTGTCAATCTGAAAGCAGCGCCGGTGGTTTCTGGTTGGACATCTTCAACTATCACGGTAAAAGAAGAGAGTGGGTTGGAATATAATATCTGCCCTGGCGGTGTATGGAATGAGTCAGATGGTCTTGGATGGCAAACAAGCGGATTATTCACAGGTCTAAGGTCGTCAACAATCTACACCGTTGTAGCAAGGGACGCTGAAACGGGATCTGTTTCTGCCGGAACAGTTGTGGCTACCAGTGCCATCATCTATAGACCCAGCAAAGTTTCCGTGACAGGAGTGAGGCTGGACAGAGAATCAGCTACCATAGATGTTGGGGATTCGACCACGCTTAAGGCAGAAGTGTCGCCGTCTAATGCAACGAATAAATCTGTCACTTGGAAATCCGGTGATGATAAGATTGCAACTGTCAATGCATCAGGCAAGGTTACAGGAATCTCCGCAGGAAAAGTCAATATTACAGTGACGACATCAGACGGGGGCAAGACGGCAACATGTGCAGTTTCGGTCACATCCAAAGAAAAGGATATCGCCAACGCCGCTGTTGGCGCAGTAAGCGATCAAAAGTACACAGGAAAAGAGATAAAGCCTTTGGTCGATGTGAAGTTTGACGGAGATACACTGGTCGAAGGGACGGATTACACCGTCTCATATAAGGATAATGTAAATGTCGGCACCGCAAGCATAATTATCGAAGGGAAGGGTGGATATACCGGGTCTAAAACGATTTCCTTCGCTATTGTTTCCGTAAAAGTGACGGGCGTATCACTTAATAAAACGTCGCTCTCTATTGTTGAAGGTGAGACGGAAACTCTTGTTGCAGCTGTGGTGCCTACGGATGCGACGAACAAAAATGTAACGTGGAAGAGCGGTGACACAAGCATTGCCACCATAGACAGGAAAGGGGTAGTAAGTGCTGTAAAAGCAGGAACTACGGATATTACCGTCACAACTGAGGATGGAAATAAGTCTGCAATATGTAAAGTGACTGTGAAGTCCGCTACGGTTTCCGTCACGGGTGTAAAGCTCAATAAGGCTGTTGCGAGCGTGAATATCGGCAAGGAAGTGAAGCTCATAGCGACTGTCCTTCCGGAAAATGCGACTGAGAAGGGCGTCACTTGGAGTTCTAGCAACAAGAGTATCGCCACAGTCAGTTCGTCAGGAGTAGTTAAGGGAGTTAAGAAGGGGAACACTACAATTACCGCTACAACAATGGACGGGAATAGGAAGGCAAAATGCGTCATAACAGTGAAGCCAATTTCTGTTTCAAGCGTATCGTTAGATAAGAAAGCGATCTCTGTTGTAAAGGGCAAAACAATCGTGCTCAAAGCAGTGATAGGGCCATCCAATGCCGACAATAAGTCTATAAGCTGGAGTTCAAGTGACGAGAAAGTTGCAATAGTCTCATCAAAAGGCATTGTAAAAGGACTGAAGAAGGGAACAACGACCATCACAGCAACCACGAAGGACGGCGGCAAGAAAGCGACTTGCAGAATTACGGTTACAAACCCGGTTGTCAAGGTCAAAAGCGTGAAGTTGAATAAGAAAACGGCTTCTGTCAAAAAGGGAAAGACAATCACGCTAAAGGCGACGATCACTCCATCCAATGCTACGACTAAAACTGTGACGTGGAAAACGAGCAACAAGAAGATCGCCACGGTAACAAGCAAAGGCATTGTCAAGGGAGTCAAGAAGGGAACGGCTACTATTACCGCTACAACAAAAGATGGGAAGAAAACAGCAAAGTGCAAGGTGACGGTGAAATAAAAACATAATCCGGCTTTATATTTTGATGATTCAATGATACGAGATCTGAAGAAATCGGCACACCGGAGATTTCTACAACGCCGGTTCACAGGGACGAGATGGTAAAGGAGAAGAAAGCGGTTGCCGATATGAATGCAGAACGTATTCAAGGTACACAGAATGAGGACAGCACTCTCAAAGAGGGAACAGCGATATTTGATATTCGATTTGAGGCGATCAATCCTAAGATTACAGAAGAAGTCATCACTATGCTGGTCAACATTGAGAGCCAGGGAGCTTTCTTTCCCGGATATCCGCTGACAAAAAGGGCTGTTTATTATTGTGGAAGGATGCTTTCGGCACAATATGGAACGGTATTCACGAACAGCCACTATGAGAAGGTAAAGCGTGTTATCAGTTTGTGGGTTTGCTTGAATCCACCGAATTACAGGAAGAATACGCTGAATATGTATTCGCTGTATGAAAAGCAGTTAGTAGGGAATTTTAAGGAAAAGAAAGATAACTACGATCTGATTACGGTTGGAATGATTTGTCTTGGGGATACCGAGGACGATAACTGTACGGGACTGATCAAGATGTTGTCCATACTTCTTTCTGCTGAGATGGAAGTCGAGGACAAAAAGCGTAGGCTGCATGATGAATTTGATCTGGCGATGACAAAGGAAATGGAAAAGGAGATGATTAGCATGTGCAATTATGGTCAAATGGTAGCGAGGAAAAATCTTGAAAAAGGCAAAGCACAGGGAATTATTGAAGGAGTTTTTGAATCGCTACAAAATTTAATAAAAAACTCTGATATGACGGCTGATGAGGCTATGGCTGCAATAGGAATTTCTGAAAAAGATAAAGAAATGTACTCGGCAAAATTAAGCAAATAGAAATATGTTATCTATCCGGGTGTTGTGCCTGTCTATCGGCATAGCACCCTTTTTTTGAAAAAGACTGGGTATTGTATTGACCACAAATAGGATTTCGGCTAAAATACGATTGAATCGTATTTTAGCCGGAGGGTGTTGGTGTGGCGTATATTACAAGAACATTGGAAAAAAAGATCCTGGATATCAGCAAGGATTATAGTTGTCTGCTTTTGACAGGTCCTAGACAGGTGGGGAAGACAACGATGCTGGAGCATCTTATGGAGGGGACGAACCGGCAGAAGGTCACGCTCGACAATGTTGAGAACAGAAGGCTTGCGAAGACGGATCCGGAAATGTTTCTGGAAATACATCCGGCGCCTGTTTTGATTGACGAGGTTCAATACGCGCCGGAGTTGTTTTCCTACATCAAGATTCGGATTGACAGTGGGGCTCCTCCCGGCTCCTATTGGTTGACCGGGTCTCAGGCGTTTGACCTAATGGAGTTGGCACAGGAATCATTGGCTGGCAGGACAGCCGTTATTCATATGTCTGCATTGTCTCAATCGGAGATGTATGGGGATCATTGGGCAGAGCCGCTTTCGTTTCAGACGGCTGAATTGAATCGAAGAAAGGGGCATCTGAGACCGTGTTCGGCTGCAGAGATGTTTGAACGTATTTGGAATGGTGGAATGCCCGGTCATAGAAGTGGAAAGTACAGAGACCGGGATGTGTTCTACAGTTCCTATATACAAACCTATATCAATCGTGATGTGTCGGATATGATTCAAGGCGTGGATAAGCTTCTCTTTGCAGATTTTATCCGGGCGGCAGCTTGCCGTGCAGGTCAGATGTTGAATGTACACGACATAGCTCGTGATGTTGACGTGTCAAATGATACGGCAAAGAGGTGGCTTCAGGTTTTGGAAAAATCTGAGGTCATCTATTATCTAAGACCATATTCCAACAATCTGCTCAAGCGCACGGTGAAGACGCCCAAGATGTATTTCTTTGATACGGGTCTGGTTGCTTATCTCACTAGATATTCAAGTCCCGAGATACTTCAAAACGGGGCGATCAATGGAGCCATTCTTGAAAACTATACCGTCAATGAGATCAGAAAGACGTGGCTGAATAATGCGAAAGAATGTCTGATGCATTATTACCGTGACAAGGACACGAATGAGATTGATCTTGTGATAGAAAGCGATGGTGTGCTGAATCCGCTTGAGATAAAGAAAAGCACCAATCCGGGAACCGAGATTGCTTCGGCGTTTCGAATTCTCGACAAAGGAAGCATGCCAAGGGGAAACGGGGTTATTTTTTGTCTGCGCGAAGCTATGACAGCGATTGACAGACAAACGTTCGTTGTCCCCATATGGATGATATAACGATAGTTTAATAGGGGTGGATTTGATGTATACAAATATAATGTTTGATCTGGATGGAACGATAACGGATTCCGGCAGGGCGATAATATCGTCTGTTGAGTATGCGCTTTCGCAGTTTGGGATAATTGACCAGCCGATGGAAAAGCTGCAAACTTTCATAGGTCCGTCGCTGTTTGACTCATTTCGAAGAGAATATGAAATGAGTGATGAGGACTGCGAAAAGGCGATTGGCTTCTACAGAAGCATATATGAGGCGGAGCGCATGTATGACGTTGATGTGTATGACGGAATCCCGGAACTGTTTCAAGCATTAAAGAAGAAAGATTGCAAGCTGCTTTTGATCACCAGCAAACCGCTTGTGTTTTCTGAAAAAATACTCGAAAGGATAGGGCTGGCAGATTACTTCGACCATATGGTTGGACCGAAACCTTCCGATCATAGTTCGGATAAAAAGCTCCTGATCGAAAAGGCCTTGATCGAATACAAACTCAATAAGGGCGAGTGCGTCATGATCGGTGATACGAAATATGACATAAAGGGCGCGGCCGATGCAGGCATAGACAGCATCGCAGTGACATACGGATACGGACAGACAGAGGAAATGAAAGAGGCGGGAGCCACGTTTTTTGCGGACTCAGCAAGGGAGATCGCAGAGATACTGGGCGTTGAAATCTGGTGAATATCGCAATCCATAGGGGGAGAGGGGGCCTGCAGTGTCTTTCAATTTCAAATAGAGGATACGCTTAATGTAAACAAGAACGCCGTCATTTGATGTTGCATTTAGATTTATTTTTCGGTATAATCAGTTTCATATAAGCGTAGAATCATCTTTGGAATGGGAGAAATGAATGAAAGCAAGGCAGGTAGATATATTACGGATCGTAAATGAGAAGCAGAAGGTGGAGGTGACAGAGCTGGCGGAGGCGCTGTCTGTTTCTGGTGTTACCATACGCAAGGACCTGGATATGATGGAAGAGAAGGGGCTGCTGCGTCGGGAACATGGATATGCGTGCGCCGTGAGCTCCGATGATATCAACAATCGTCTGGCGTATAATTACGAGGTCAAGGCACGCATTGCCCGTGCAGCCGCGGACATCGTTGAAGATGGCGAAACGGTGATGATCGAGTCCGGGTCGTCTTGTGCCATGCTTGCCGAGATACTTGCGAATGAAAGGCGGGATGTGAATATTATCACCAATTC
>JAFUXY010000532.1 GCA_017477005.1 Lachnospiraceae bacterium
GAGCTAATGAAGAAATACGGCATTCCGACAGCCGCCTATGAGACCTTCAAGGACGCAGACTCCGCGAAGGCCTATCTGCAGGGGGCGCATTACCCGATTGTCTTGAAAGCGGACGGGCTGGCGCTCGGAAAGGGCGTGTTGATCTGCGAAAATCTGTCGGAAGCACTCGAGGGCGTGAAGACCATTATGGAGGACAAGAAATTCGGAGACGCCGGAAACACGCTGGTCATAGAAGAATTTTTGACCGGCCGGGAAGTTTCCGTGCTTTCCTTCACTGATGGAAAGACGATCCAGATCATGTCGTCTGCGCAGGATCACAAGCGCGCCTATGACGGCGACAAAGGGCCGAACACCGGCGGTATGGGGACGTTTTCGCCGAGTCCCTTCTACACCAAAGAAATCGACGAATTCTGCCGCAGGGAAATCTACCAAAAAACCGTGGACGCAATGGCAAGTGAAGACCGTCCGTTTGTCGGCGTGATCTTCTTTGGCCTGATGCTCACGGAGAACGGCCCGAAGGTACTCGAATACAACTGCCGCTTTGGGGATCCGGAGGCACAGGTGGTGCTGCCCCGTATGGAAAACGATCTGGTCGAGGTCTGCGAGGCCTGTGTCGAAGGACGGCTGGGGGATCTGACGCTCCATTTCACCGACAATGCGGCTGTCTGCGTGGTTCTGGCTTCAGATGGTTATCCTCTTTCCTATGAGAAGGGCTTCGAAATCCGGGGACTCGAACGTTTTTCGGACGACCAGCATTTCTGTTTCCACGCTGGGACAGCGCTGGATGCAGAGGGAAAAATCGTCACAAACGGCGGACGGGTGCTGGGCATTACGGCTCTTGGGGAGGATCTGAATACGGCACGCCGCAAAGCCTATGCTGCTACGGAGTGGGTGGATTTCGAAAACAAATATATGCGGGGAGATATTGCGAAGGATTTTCGGTGAGAGGATGTGCATCCTCCCCTCCGTGCAACAAAAAACACCTGCGTGATGCAGATGTTTTTTAAAAGGGGGGTTATATAAATATATAAAGGGGAAATGACCAGAGGATACGTTTTTGGGGGATGTACCCTCAAGTCGTATAGTATTATACTTCGTAACCACCAATAATGCTATAGCAATCATATACGAAATACACAATTATTTTATAAAGTTTTTGTGTGAATTTCACAAAGACCATTTTTTCAAAGGGTATAAAAGGGAGAAAACTAACTATGACAGAAAAAATCATTTTCCCGGATCGGGAAGTCTTGCAAAAAATGCGGCAGATCTTTGACGAGACCCTGTCCATCTATTCGTATTGTTATGGGCGGCCCTTCGAACCGCTGCTCGTTCCGTCCGCTACGGATGATATTCTCGCCCTGCTGGACAAGGCGGTATCCGAAGACGAACGGCAGCTTTTGGTCGCTTCGTTTTCCGACCACCCGATTGAAAACATCATCATGGGGGAGAGCGTTCTACCCTGGGTTCAGATCCGGGGTGTCTCAATCCGCGACCGGCTTGAACGCTGCGTCGCCGTATGGGTCTTTGTCGCTTTCTGCGAAGACAAGCTCTCGCATGAAGACAGGCGGCGGCTGCCGCAAAACCTTCGCCTTTCCACCGAAGCAGAATTTGAAAAGGCGATCCCCCTCGTCGAACAGCTCAACCATATGTATTTTTCGATCTACAACGAGGGGAATGAACTCTATGACCGGCTGCAGGAGCTAACCCAGGTCAACGAATGGTTCCAGAGTGAGAAACGCCGAAACGAAGTCCTGAATCAAATTTTGGATCTGCTGGAATCGGATCAGGATTTTTCCATTATTATGGACAATATTCTTTCCGTGGCCGGAAACTATGTGCAGGTTTCCGATGCCTCTCTGCTCCGTATGCACCAGACCACCGGAAAGGTGGATATGATCTGCGAATGGAAACGTGATGAGGCGGCTTCTCCTTTGATGGAATCCTGGATGGATTTGGATCCAAAGGAGCTGCCCTTTTTCGACGACAAGCCCTACACGCTGTCTTCGAACACCTCACTTCCGAAGGACTTCCGAGACTTTTTCCAGAAGCATGGCATTTCCGCTGGTATCTTCCTTCCATTGGAAATCGACGAGAAGGTGGTCATGTACGCCTGCTTTTTGATGCTGGGCGAACGAAAGCTCTGGACGGTGGATGAGCTGCACTTCTTCAATTCGGTCAAACGGGTCATGCAATCCATCCTGACGAGGCGTACGACCCGCAACTCCCTCGCCACATCCTACACTGCTCTGGATCAGATCCTAGACAACAACGGCTGCGGCCTCTGTGTCATGGTGCCCGGAGAAGAGGACTATCTGTTTTCAAATGAGCTTTTCGGCCAGATGCTTTCCGACCCACGGGACGAGCACGATTTCAAAAAAACCATACTCTCGCAGGGAGACGACGTGACCGAGATCTCGGAATACTTTGCCCAGACCTCCAAACGGTGTTTCCACGTCCAATTGGCTTTCATCCACTGGGTAGACGGACGCACGGTGCGGCTTTCCACGCTGTTTGAGATCACGGATGCCAAAATGCGGCTCGAACAGATGCGCATTGCGACGTATACGGATTACCTGACCGGGTTGTACAACCGCCAGCGTTTTGAAAGCGATTTCGACACGCTGCTGCAGGATGCGCTGCGAGCCGACGAATGCGGCAGCTTCCTCTATCTGAACCTGGACGATTTCAAAGATATCAACGGGGGACCGGGCTTCCGGGCCGGAGACAAGATGCTCGTGGGCGTGGCAAAGGCTCTGCTTTCCATCTGCCGTCCCAAGGCGACCTGTTATCGCATTGGCGGGGACGAGTTCGGCATATTGATTCCCTTTTCGGAGCAGCAACAGGTCAAGCGTCTGATCGAGACCATCCAACACCGGTTTGAACAACCGTGGAAAATCAATGGAGAAAAATATCACTGCACCATGAGCCTTGGCGTGGTCAAATTTCCACAGGATGGCGACGATGTCGGTGAATTGATCCAACGCGCGCATCTCGCCCTGTCTCTAGCCAAGCAGAACGGCCGCGGACAGGCGGAATATTACAGTGGCGAGGACGCGGAGCTATCCGCCAAACGGCTCATGATGGAAAATGCCATGCGGCGCGCGGTAGAGGAAGGCTGCGGAGAATTCGAGGTGTATTACCAGCCTTTGATCAGCGCCACCGATCCTGAGCGAAAATGCATCGGCGCGGAGGCTTTGGTACGCTGGAATTCCCGGGTGCTCGGTTTTGTCCAGCCGGACGAATTCATTTCGATGGCGGAGTATCTGGGGCTCATCATCCCGATCGGACGCCATGTACTGTACGAAGCCTGCCGCCATTGCAAGCGCTGGAACGATCTCGGCAACCCGGAATTCACGATCAGCGTCAATCTTTCGGTCGTGCAGCTGATGCAAAATGACATTGTCAAAGTAATCCAACAAATGCTGCGTGAGACCAAGATGAACCCGGTCAATTTGATTTTGGAGATTACCGAGAGCGTCGCGATCCACGATATGCAGAAAGTGAAGACCACCCTTGAAGCCATCCGTGCCATGGGAATCAGCATTGCGCTCGACGACTTTGGAACAGGTTATTCTTCGCTGAGCCGCTTGAAAGACCTGCCTTTGGATGAAATCAAGATCGACAAGAGCTTTGTCGATCATATCGCCGAGGACGATTTCTCCGAAGCGCTGGTGGAAACCGTGACTTCTCTGACGGATACGATGAAGGTCAATGTTGTCGTGGAGGGAGTCGAACAGGAGAAGCAGGCCAAGGAACTCGACACCATGAATGTCCATATGTTCCAAGGCTATCTGTTTGACAAGCCACTGACCCACGATGCCTTTGAAAAGAAATACATGAAATAAGAAGCAACGCAAAACCCCCGCCGTATCGGGTTTGTCCCATACGGCGGGGGTTTTATTTATGAATCATATATGATTAAAGTGCAAAATGATTCCAACGGATTGTTCCGTGCTTCGCACTCCCACAATCCTCCCCAATATTCGCATTCTCGTGCGGCTTCGCCCCACTTCATGCTCATATCGGGGCGTGCAATAAATCCATTCCCCCACTTACGTGCAAGCACAACGTGTGGGATGGCTTTTTGCACTGGAATCATATATTACAAAGTGAACTTTCCTACGATGTTCGCCAGCTCGTTGGACAATCCCAAGGACTCCTCGGCGATGTCACTTGCCTGTCCTGCCAAGCTCACGATGTCGCTTTCTTTCTCGGCCATATCGGTCACGCCATTTGCGGACTCGCTCACCGTCACGTTGATGCCATTGATCGCGTCCTGGATCGACCGGATCGAATCCAACAGATCGTTGATATTGTCGGACACGCCTACCATCGTCGATTCGAAGTACTTGGCGTCTTCATGGTACTGGTTCGCCACCTCTGCGAAGGATACATAATCCTTTGAAACCGTACCCTCGATCAGCTCAAGCATATCCGTCAAGCAGTCAGACATATGCTCCACCGCCACATTGACGTCCTTCACGATGGAAGAAATCGAACCAACTGTTTCGCCGGTCTGATTTGCCAGATTTCCAATCTCCTCTGCCACGACCGCAAAACCCTTCCCGGCTTCTCCGGCACGCGCTGCCTCGATCGAAGCATTGAGCGCCAGGAGGTTGGTCTGGTTTGCAATGGAGTTGATCTCCTCGGTCAGCTCGTCGATCCGATGCACCGCCTTGGAGTCCTCCATCGCCGCTTCGGACTTCACACGCACATCGGCAAAGATCTGATTGGTCTTTCTGCCGGACTCCTGCGCCATAGCGGAAATATCGATGGCCTTTTTCTGAATCTCTGTCGCATTCTGCGCGCCGCTGGAGGTACGCTCGTTGATCCCCCTCGCTGTCTCCGCAATCGAATCGATATTGGCTGCAATCGTCTCTGTCGTCGCCGTCGTCTCCTCCATGCTGGCTGCCAACTCTTGGCTGGTCGCCGAGTTGATCGAGGTATTCTCCGACACGTCGCCCATCGTATCACGAAGCCTTGTCGCCTTGCCATTCAGATCGACCGAAGAATTGTCGAGCTGGCCGACAATATCGATCAGCTTCGCCTTCATATCATGTACTGAATTTCCAATCTGTCCAAATTCGTCTCTCCGACGGAAGATGGCCCAGGTTTCCGGACGCTGATCTACCTCGAGATTCAGATCCGCCACATTGTCGATCAGTTCCTTGATCGTCACAACCGGACGCACCACTCTGCCCACGATCAGGTAAGTAATAAACGCCACTATTGCAAGAACAATAATATAAATCAGAATTGAAATCCGCATAAAGCTGGATACTGCATGCGATGTCACGTCTTTTTTGTCCATCACCACCGCGCAAAAACGATCGTCATTCGTCGTCGCATAGGCTGCGAACTTCGTCACGCCGTCTACGGTATATTCTGAGGCTCCCGGCTGAACATTTTCTCCGTTTCTCAGCTTTGCTGATACCTCTGAAACAAGAGTGGATTTCGTCTGCTGCCCGATACGGCTCGGATCGTTTCCATGAAACTGCACCACTGCATCCTTGTCTGTAATCAGGATATAACTGGACTGAATCCCATTGACCTTGATGCCGCTAAACGCCTCGTTCAGATCTACTTTCGGATTCACATCCAACAGCTTCCCATAGGCCTTCGCTACGTCCGTCATGACCGTACGCATCGTCTCTTCCATGTCGGCCCTAAAGATAACGATTGAAATCAATTCCCCCGCTATGGCGATCACGATCATAGACAACAGCACCAACAGAGCTACTGTCGTCTTGATCGAACCAAAGCCTGTTTTCCTTTCATCCCCGTGTGTGTTTTCCAATTTCTTACCTCCCATTCCATCTTGGTTGACATTGCAGTAAACCACATTATACTCTCTTTTGCATAAAAAAACAACGATTAGAAAAAGAAAAATTGTGTTTTTTGCGAAATGGTAGTATAATATTGTTCAATTAATGGTATTTTCATTACAGGGGGTATAGTCATTATGTTCAAAAATTCTACCGCGCCGGTCAGCAAGCAGCCTATTGGCGTAGTCGGCATCGGCGCGTCGGCGGGAGGTCTCGAAGCGCTGCAGCAGTTTTTGACCTTCCTGCCATCCAATACCGGGATGGCCTATGTGATCATCCAACATCTGGCCCCAAACCACAAGAGTCTGTTGGCAGACATCCTTGGAAAATACTCCGCTATGCCTGTGACGGAGATTCGGGACGGGATGCAGATCCACAAAAATCATATCTATATGATCCCGCCCAAATTCAACGTGGAGATCCAGTCTGATATCTTGAAATTGAAGGTACACGATCCGGAAAAGATCAATCACCCGATCGATGTTTTTTTCCGCTCTTTGGCAGAGGCCTGCGAAAACCGCTCTGTGGCAGTGATTCTATCCGGCACCGGCTCCGATGGGACCAATGGCATTCGCTCGATCAAAGAGCAGAACGGCCTGATCATCGTACAGACCCCGGAATCCGCCAAATTCGACGGCATGCCCCGAAACGCTATCGCGACGGGTTTTGCCGATATGGTTCAGAAACCGGATGCGATCGCCAAAGAAATGACCCATATTGCCAAGGCGATGATCGACGCCAGCTCCAAATTCCAGCTTTCCGATGAGGATCTGCTTTCGCAGGTGTTTTCGATCCTGCGCAATGTGACGAATATCAATTACGCCTATTACAAGCAAACGACCATCCTGCGGCGGATCGAACGGCGGATGGTAGTGACGCACAATCGCAATCTCAACGAATACGTTACCTATTTGAACAACAACCCCGAAGAAGCCAAGCTGTTGGCGAAAGAAGTGCTGATCGGCGTGACGAGCTTCTTCCGGGATCCCGAATATTTTGAAACTCTGAAGGACACCGTGATCAAGTCGCTCCTGCGCAATTCCTCGCAGGATCGGCAGCTCCGCATCTGGGTAGCCGGATGTTCGACTGGGGAAGAGGCCTATTCCGTGGCTATCTTGTTCGCCGAAGCGATGGAGGAAGTCAATATCCGGCGGGATATCAAGATCTTTGCGACCGATCTCGATGGCGAGTCGATCGCGATGGCCGTGCGGGGCATCTACGGAGACAACATCATCGAGGACGTCTCTGTGTCCCGGTTATCCAAATATTTCACCCGAAAGGGCAACAAATACGTGATCCGGCATGACATC
>JAFUXY010000533.1 GCA_017477005.1 Lachnospiraceae bacterium
CATCCACGCCAATCTCTCCGATGATGTGCAAGATCACATCCTTGCCGCTCACGTATTTGTCCGGTTTGCCTACAATGTTGAAACGGATCGCAGACGGCACCTTAAACCATGCCTTCCCAGTCGCCATCCCGGCGCCCATATCGGTGGAACCCACGCCCGTTGAAAAAGCGCCCAACGCGCCGTAGGTACAGGTATGCGAATCTGCGCCGATGATCAGGTCTCCGGCCACGACCAACCCCTTCTCCGGCAGCAGCGCATGCTCTATTCCCATCTGTCCCACATCATAAAAATGCGAGACACAGTGCTTGCACGAAAACTCTCGTACCTCCTTCACATGCTCGGCAGATTTGATATCCTTGTTGGGCACAAAATGATCCATGACAAAGACCACCTTGTCCTTGTCAAATACCCCATCCACATGCATCTTGTCCATTTCATGAATGGCCACCGGAGAGGTAATATCGTTTCCCATCACAAGATCCAAATTTGCTTCGATCAACTGCCCTGCTTCTACAGACTCCAAGCCTGCGTGCGCAGCCAATATTTTCTGTGACATTGTCATTCCCATAGGTATGTCTCCTCCTATTACGAAGCCTCTTTTTGCGATTCCAACAAGCTGTCCACGCTTTGGTAGAGCTTGGCGGCATCGATTGTCCCATCTTCTGTACCCACGTCGCTCCTTGCCTTGCCATCCTCGCTCGAGATCACCAGCATCGATTCCTCTGGCTGGTGTTCGGCGATCTGCTTCAGCTTCTCATAATCCTCATTGAAACGGCTGAGGTTCATCAACGCAGAACGTGTCCGCTCCTTGATGTTCTCATAAAATTTGTCGGCCTCTTTCTCTCGTTTGGAAGCCGCCAAGGACGCTTCCGCACGGATCCGCGCTCCCTCGGCTCTGCCCTCTTTCACCAGCGCTTCCGCCTGCTTTCTGGCTTCCTCCACGATCGCTGCCGCTTCATCCTGAGCCTCTTTCATCCGGATATCCACCTCGCGTTTGTGCTGCTCCTCGAGCTCCCGGATGTTGAATAAATAAACATCGGCCGCCTTCTGTGCCTCCTCAAAGACATCCGTAATCCGGATCGATGCTTCGGCGATCGAACCGGCTTCGGAAATTTCGATCCGGCGATCCTGCGCAATATCCCTGGCTTCTTTTTCAATTTCCGCTATCCTGTTCTGCAAATTTCGGATATGCGTCTCCTGCGAAAAAGCGAGACGCACCAGCTCCGCTTTGCCCATGCGCTTGAGTTCCCGCTCCCTCTGCGACTCGTTGCTGTCTCCACCCATAGCCACACCTATGTCATCCTTTCTGCACACACATTATCACACATTATAACACACATCAATCTACATTTTACTTCGTATCATCCAGTCATCTGAACGCTTTATTTCTCTGAATTTCTTTTCTTCTCCAAATTTTGCAACGTCTCAATCACGTCGCCAATACCAAAGACCTTCATCAAATGCCGATAGGCTTCTATCTCTGTTTTTCCATCCTCTTCTACTGCCAATATTAGCATATTTCTCATTTCATCTTTCTGCATTTTCCAACCTCCTACGCCCTCTCCTGCACCCATGAAAGAAACGAATCTATATCCACCGGCCGCGAATAGAAATACCCTTGGAAGCTATGCACCCGAAAGCCCTGCAAAATATCCCGCATACCGGCCGTCTCCACGCCTTCCACACATACCTTGGCGCTAAAGGTGGCTGCTACATTGGAAAAATGCTCAATCAACTCTCGCTCCTTGACATCCTCCTCGATCTTTCGCACAAAGCTCGCATCGATCTTGATCGTGTCAAAGGTCATATTTTTTACAATGCCCATGGACGAAAATCCGGTTCCAAAATCATCGAGCGCAAACTTCACTCCATACCCTCTCAGGGTTGTAATAATCCTTTTGAGCATCCCGAGATCCAGCAACCGGCATCGCTCCGTGATCTCCAGGCATAGATGCTCCGGCGGAAAATCCACCTCCTTCAGCACCTCCAAAACCGTATCCACAAAATCCGGCTTCTCCAATTGCGCATACGAAAGATTCACGTTCACCACGAAATCCGGGCAATAGGGGAAAACCTTTTTGGCATCCTGGATCGCCGTTTTCAAAATCCAGCGTCCGAGATCTGGAAACAGCGGATCGTTCTCCAAAAGCGGAATGAACAGATTCGGGGCGACCATACCATACTCCGGGCTGCTCCAACGGATCAGGGCCTCGGCTCCTGTCAGCTTCTCTGTCTGGGCGTTGACCACCGGCTGATAATACAGGCAGAATCCCCGATACGACTGCGTGATCGATACCCGGATCACATGCAGCTTCTCGATCCTGGATCGGTTTTCATCGCTCAGATCATTGTAAAACTGAACCATATCCCCCTGCTTGCGATTCTTGGACTCGCTATAGGCAAAGTTCAAACAGGAATACACGGTTTGGTCATTGACAGAAAAATTGTCCAGTGTCAGCAAAGATGCATTCAGCTCCAAAATAATCCGCGTACCATCGATTTCTATGCCATCTCTGAAATCGGCTCGCAGACTTTCATAGTTTTCCGTAATCGAAGCCTCGTCCTGGGTGCTTGAAATAATGGCGAACTTTGTACCATCCAGGCGATAAACACTGCCGCCGTTGCCGACATGCTCCAGCAGATAGCGGCCAAACCGCTGCAGAACCTTGTTTCCGAACCGATATCCATACACCTCATTGATCTCAGTGAATTTGCTGAGTCCTGTCATAGCGATCCGCACAAGCGTATTTTTCTGAATATGATTCTGCAGATCTTCAAAAAAGCCGTATTGATTGCGAAGTCCGGTCAACGTGTCAATATGCCCCTGCAAACCGTGGTTTCGAATCACGCCGCCAAAGTACAACGGTTCGCCTTCGTCGCCCCGGATCACCACGCCCCGGCATGTACAAACGTCGTATTCGCCGTCCCGCTTCTTCGCCCGGTACTGCATATCATGCCCGGAATCCGAGCCGGAAAAGATCGCGTCGATGCTCCTGTGATAGCTCTCCCGGTCCTCGGGATGAATGTGTTCCTCCCAAATATCCCCGGCCCCTACCATATAGATCCCCGGCAGGCCAAACGTATCCACCGCGGATTTCGACCAGCGGGAATAGTCATATTCCATATCGCAGAGATATACATAGGTACCCTCGGCCACTATTTCGAATGCCTCGAAAAGTGAGTTTAGTCTGTTTAATTTTTCTTTACTGATTTTCTGTTCCATGGATGCC
>JAFUXY010000534.1 GCA_017477005.1 Lachnospiraceae bacterium
CATGCAAACCTCCGGCTACCTTGTAGCCCCCGCCTCCAAACTTTCCTCCGGCATGCAGGATCGTGAAAACGACCTCCACCGCCGGAATCCCTGCTTTTTTGTTGATCCCGGTGGGAATGCCGCGTCCATCGTCCATGACAGTGATGGAACCATTTCGGTTGATCACAACGACAATGGATTTGCAAAAACCGGCCAGCGCCTCATCCACCGCATTATCCACGATCTCATAGACCAAATGGTGAAGCCCCCTCTCCGAAGTCGAGCCGATGTACATACCCGGTCTTTTTCGAACAGCGGACAATCCTTCCAAAATCTGGATCTGGTCGGCGCCATAATCCTGTGTGACCTTCATCGCTTCTTCGATCTGCTTCTCATTTTCGGCAGCGTCGTCTGTATTCTCAAAGTCAAATATTGTATCCACGGTTTCAATCCCTTCATCACTTTGTATGGTTTTTGAAAATTCCCCATCAAGTTTTTTCACTCACCGTACCATTTATCACTTCGAACACTTTGTTCACTGCAAAGCGATTTCTGACAAAATCATCCAATCCCGTACACGTCATGATCGTCTGCGTCTGGTGCAAACTATCCAGCAAAAAATTCTGTCTAGCCCGATCCAACTCTGACAAAACATCGTCCAACAACAGCACCGGCGTATCCTCGACGCTTTTTTGAACCAGATGGATTTCCGACAATTTCAAAGACAGGGCGCAGGTACGCTGCTGCCCCTGTGAACCAAATTTTCGTATATCGACTTCATCAATCGAAAACCGAATATCATCTCGATGGGGTCCTATTGTCGTCTGCCCCAATCGTTCGTCCTTTTCCCTGGCTTTGAACAGTTTCTCCCGAAAAAACCTTGGCTCCGTACTGCATTCATAAGAGACCGAGAGTTTTTCCGTCTCTCCGGATATATGAAAATGAAGCTCTTTAATCACCGGAGACAATTCCTCCACAAATTTCATCCGTCTTTCGATGATGCGGGTTCCATATTCCACCAACTGCTCGTCCCACACATCCAACGTCCCCTTCAGATCCGGATGATAATACAGATCCTTTAGAAGTTGACCTCGCTGCATCAGAATTTTGTTGTAACGATTCAAGTCCGACAAATAGATCCGATCCAACTGGCACAGCTCCAAATCGATAAACCTGCGCCTGAGCTTCGGCGCGTTTTTTATAATATTCAAATCCTCCGGCGAAAAAAAAATCAAATGCACCAGTCCAAAGAGATCGCTCGAGGTACGAATCGGCACCCTATTGATCGCAATCCCCTTTTTTCGCCCTTTTTTCAAATGAATATCCACAGTATGCGTTCGGTCATTATTTCGCAAGATACGCGTTTTGATATGCCCTTCCTCGCATCCAAACCGTATCATTTCTGCATCCCGGCTCCCCTTGTGGGATTTTGAAACGCCGCTCATATAAATCGCTTCCAAAATATTCGTTTTTCCTTGTGCATTTTGCCCGAAAATAATATTCGTATTTCTGTCAAACTGCACAGAGAGCGACGTATAATTGCGGAAATCCTGTAAATCCAATGATTGTAAAATCATCCAACCGCACCCTACAATACCCGAATCTCATTGTTTTCGAAGGATACGACATCGCCCGGATACAATTTTCTCCCCCTTCTCGTATCGATCTGGTCATTGACAGACACAATTCCATCCTGGATGATCATTTTTGCCTCGACGCCGCTTCCCACTAAGCCAGCCAGCTTCAAAGCCTGACCCAGCTTGATGTAGTCGTCTCCCTCCCGAATATGTATTTCTATTACCTCTTCATTCATCAATCGAACATCTCCCCACGTTTCCCTATGACTTGAAATTCACTGGCAAAACCACATAAATATAGTTCTTCGCATCGTCCCGAATAAAGCATGGGGTGCTGGGCGAAAGCAAATAGATGGTAATATTCTCATCTTCCACCACTCGCAGCACATCTGCAATGAATCGGGGATTGAAGGCAATCTGAATATCCCGCCCTTCTTTTACAATGAAAAGCTCTTCATCGAAATTTCCCTTCGTAGACGACAAATGCATCTCAAAGGACTGATCATGCACATTCCAAATAAGCGGTTTTTTGTCAGAATCATTGATCAACAAAATGGCCCGATTGATGCTCCCCATCAAATCCCTTCGATTGATCACAACCTTGGTCTCATAATCATCCGAAAGCATCCGATTGATGTCGAAAAATTTTCCCTCAATCAAACGTGTAATCACCGTCGTCTGGTCAAAATCAAAGATCACATGATTTTCCGTCAGATAAATATACACCATATCTTCGAGCGAACCATTCAAGATCCTTGCTATCTCGTTCAAAGATTTTCCGGGAATGATCACCGATGATTCATCATAACTATCCTTCAATTCGATATTTCGAATCGAAATCCGGTGTCCGTCGAGCGAGGATATTCTGAGCTTGTTTCCGTTGATCTCGATCAATTCCCCGTTCAATACCCGCTTGACATCTGTTTCTGAAATCGAAAAGATCGTTTGCTGAATGATTTCCCTCAATGTGAATTGCGAAATCTTGATCGGCTCATTCCTCGGAATAATCGGCAAATAAGGAAAATCATCTCCACTTCGTCCCGGCAGCTTAAAATGTACATTAAGACAGTCAATCCTAGCTTCATCCCGCGGATTCGTCTCTATAGACACTTGGTCGTCCGGAAGATTTCGAATCATATCGATAAACGTCTTGGATTCCAAACAGACGCGGCCGTGTTCTTCGATTTTGGCAGAAACAATGGTCTCAATGCCTAATTCCATATCGTTTGCCGTCAGATGAAGTTCATTTGAGGATGCATCGATCAATACGCATTCCAATATATCCTTTGTCGTTTTGGATGGAATTGCTTTTTGAACAATCTGCAATCCATTGTATAAATCATTTTTTGAACAGGTAATCTTCATCTTGGTGAAGCTCCTTTCATCCCATGGATTCGTATATATACATGATATATAGATATAGTAGTAGTAATAATAGGGGCTGTTGATATGTGCAAAACCCCTGTTTTGAGCGGTTTTATGAGGTTTTTTTGAATTATTAAATCGAAAAATCCTGTGTATTGTCCCTCTATAATTTGTGCATTATTCGGGATTGATGTGGTTTTTGATCGTGTCAATATCCCACTGGAGCTTGTTGTCTGTCTTCATTTCTTCCACAATTTTTTCATAACCGTGGATAATTGTCGCATGATTTCGGCCTCCCAGGAGCTTTCCAATCGCGTCCAAAGGAGAGGAAATCATCTCCCGGCAAAGGTACATGGCTATCTGGCGTGGTCTGGCGATCGTTTTCTTTCTGTCTTTGGAGATCATCTGGTCCATCGTCAGGTTGTAGTATTCGGCCACCTCTTCTATGATCGACTGTGCCGTGATTTCCTTGGACTGATCCTGCGAAATGATGCTGGCCAGCTCTTTTTGTGCCACTTCCAAGGTAATATCAACGTGCTGGAGCTTGCTATAAGCTTTCAGCTTGTTCAAAGCGCCTTCGATTTCCCGCACATTGGAACGGATATTGTCGGCAATGTATTCGAGGACTTCCGTAGGGATTTCGAGCTCGTCCCGGTCAAGGATTCTGTGCATAATCGCCATTCGCGTCGCATAATCCGGCTCTCCGATATCCGCCATCAGTCCCCACATGAATCGGGTGCGAATGCGTTCTTCCAGCGTCTCCATATCTTTTGGAGGACGGTCTGAGGTCAGAATAATCTGTTTTCCCGCGCCATGCAGCGTATTGAAGGTGTGGAAAAACTCTTCCTGCATTCCCTGTTTGCCAATCAAAAATTGGATATCATCGATCATCAAAACATCGACATTGCGGTATTTTTCCCGCAGCTTCGACATTTTGGTCGCGGAATTGGTACTCCGAACTGATTCGATCACTTCGTTGACAAAATATTCACTGGTCACATACAGCACCTTTGTGTTGGGGTGCTGTTCGAATATGAAATTTCCAATCGCATGCATCAGGTGGGTTTTGCCAAGTCCTGGCCCCCCGTAGATGTACAGAGGATTGTAGGCTTCTCCCGGCGTTTCTGCTACGGATAGAGACGTGCTCTGTGCAAATCGATTGTTGCTGCCTACGACGAAGGTGTCAAAGGTATAGCGTTGGTTGAGGTTTGTCTTTTTGTATTTTTCAATATCGAAGGTTTCCGGTTTCTTCTGTTTGGAAGAAGTGGATTCGATGGTCTCAATGTCTTTGTTCTGAATAAATTTGATCAGATATTCTTTGCCTGTCGCTTCTGCAATCGCTACCTGGAAAAACCGGGTAAATTTTCTTGAAATGTAATTGAGGTTCATCTGGTCGATTTCATCCTCATTTGGGGTATTATATAATATGTAGATAATGTCGTCCTCCACGGCATAGACTTCCAAAGGCAAAAGCCACGTTCGGTAGGATACATTTGTCATGTTGTTTTCGTCTTTGATCGTCTGCAGTATGTCGTTCCATTTCTCTTGTATGATTTCCATGTGTACCTCAAATTGTTTGTTGTCGGATGAAAGCCCAAAATTACTATTATATTTTACTAAATAATGCTTTTTTTTTCAATGGTTGTTTGAATTGCATCTACCTATTTTTCATCGTAATTCCCATTCATTTTCAAATAATTTTGTCCACTTTATCAACAATTTTTGTGTTTTTGAAGATATTTTAGGGATAATTTGTAGGTTTTATTCACATATTTGTCAACATATTGTAGATAAGTAGCGTATTTTCAGTGTTTCTCCTATTTGAATTATGTTGATAACTTTCTTTTTCCTATATCTTGACTTTGAACGAGTATTTGTTATAATAAGAAAGATTTTTTTCGCAATAGTTGGAGGTGGACAAATGAAAAGGACTTATCAGCCGAAGAAAAGGCATCGCTCCAAGGTTCATGGTTTTCGAAAGAGAATGAGTTCCAAAGGGGGCAGAAAAGTATTGAAGGCAAGACGTGCAAAGGGTCGGAAGAAGCTTTCCGCTTGATGATGAATGCAGAGACCACGAAGCAAACGGATTTTGTATTGCTGCGTGGTCTTTTTATTGTAGGCAAATAAATGGAAGGACTCAAAAAATCATCCGATTTCAAGGAAGTGTATCGCAGACGAAATCTGCGGGCGGATGATTTACTTGTGATATATAAATTAGAGAATCATTTACAGGTCAATCGGATCGGTATTTCCGTGAGCAAAAAGGTGGGAAACAGTGTTGTTCGGCATCGTTTGAAAAGACAGATTCGGGAGATGGCCCGGCTTCATGCGGATTTTCTTCATCCCGGTTTTGATCTTGTGATTGTAGTACGCAAAAATGCGTCAAAGGAAGACGTATCGTATCACGAGTTAGAAAAATCGTTCTTGCGGCTTGCAAGACGCCATCATCTATTAGTATTATGATAAAACATTTTTTGATCTATCTTATCCGTTTA
>JAFUXY010000535.1 GCA_017477005.1 Lachnospiraceae bacterium
AGGAAAACATCGTGTGATTCGATACCACGATCCGCTTTTGCAGCAGCACGGAAAACAACCCCGCCAACTGTTGTACGGCGTTCAACAGCAGCTCCAGAGCCAGGAGCGCGGCTGCACCCCCCTCCGAAATCCGCAGCATGCAATGCCAGGCCGCAAAAAAGACCACGACCGCCAGCAACAGACCTCCGACCATGCCAATCATATCGTACAGAAAATCGGTTGAGATGATCGTTTTTTCTGCTTGCAGCACCTGATACGGATAGGCCCACACCTGTGGCATAGCGTAGGCAATCAACGTAGCGCACAACACTCCCAGGCTAATCCAGACCAAGAAGCCGCAGACCGGTAGTCGCTTTGCCGCAACCGCAAAAACCAGAAACAACAAAAACGCGCACAGCCCCGTCCCGTAGATCACACTGTTCCAGAATCCCGTATCCACCTTGCTGGTCGTGTTCCTCATGACCGCCATCCAAATAGAGAAAATCAGCCCCAAGCACGCTCCGAGGCCAACCACTCTCTTCCCCCATTTGTCGGCCGCCAACCGGGTATATCCCGTTAAGACCCCGCCTATAATCGCCGCCAAAAGCGTCGCTCTGGTTGTCATGATAAGATAAATAAGCATTTTATTTTCTCCAAAACCACTTTATAGTAGGTGCATATGCTTTATTTCATATAAAACGCACCAATGCGACACGCCCCAAAGCTTGAAACGTGTCGCAAATGAACTGTGATTGGTCGTATAATGAACTTTTGTTAACTCTGTGTTAAACTATATCATTCTAACCCGGCGTATTCCCATCCCTCAAACGTATAGGACATCGGGCCATCCGCAAAGGTATCGGCCAGAGATCCGCCAGGGCCTGTCTCCGAATCCGAATGGATCAGATAACCATTCTCGCCCGGGCTGTGGATCGTGATCGTCACATTGTAGGTGCCGGGATCCAGCTTGATATTCGAGCCATAATGCGGGCCGTCGGAAGCGCTCATCGTCATAAAGGTTCCGTCCGTGACCGCATTGCCGTCCGTATCTTCAATCGCGTAATCCACGGTCAAATAAGGCACCCAGTCACCTACGCCAAAGCCCAGATCGTTCTCCAAGGCTGAAATGTCCGCCTCCAAATGGATGTCGAAATCCTCTGCAGCGATAGTCTGGGTCTCGCTCTCCATCGGCACGGCCTGGAAATACACGGCCGAAAGGTTCATAAAGCCGACTTCTTGATCTTCAAAAATCGGATATTCCGTGAATCCAGCGTCCCCGGCTCCTGCGTCCTCTGTTACCTCTGCTTCCACGGTCTCCGCATCGTCCGCAGTTTCTGCTTCCTCCGCTGTGTCGTCTGCAGCCGCCGTCTCTTCTGTCGCTGTCTCCTGTGTGTCCGTACTAGACGAACTCGAAGAGCCTCCACATCCGGAAACCGCCATTGCGACGATCGTTGCCGCTGTCATCATTGCCACCATTTTCTTTTTCATTGGATTCTCCTTTCTATTTCCTTTGCTCCCTATATGAAAACGCCTTTCGGCTTCATATACTATTTTGTTATGATTACATTTAATAACTCTTCTAAGCCCGCTGCACTTCTTCCCGAAGCTGCTTGTTCTTCTTCATCCAGTAGAGGAAGGTCCAAACGGTGACCGCAAGCAAAATCAACTGCGGCACCACCGTCTCCACACAGGGATAAATCCCCAACACCTCCAACAGCGAGTTCGATGGAATCCACGCCACCCAAGCCGGAGAATGCATCGACAGTACATCCCCCTCGATCAGCTCCTTGATGCCGGATCCCAGGAAGGCGATGGACATAATCGCCATCAAAATACTCGTTGCCATGAAGAACGGCTTCAAAGGCAGCCGCACCGACATCAGGCGGATGGCCAGATAGACGAATACCAGGCACACACAGCCAACACCAAATCCCAGCCACACCATCCGCATATTGTCCCCAGCCAATAGCGGCTGGTAGAACAGTATTACCTCTGCGCCTTCTCGATAGACTGCCAAAAATGCAGTAAACGCCAGTGCAAATGTGCTTCCCTTGTCAGAAGCCTCGCCGACCTTGCTCTTGATGTAGGCATCCCAGACCTCAGCCTCGGATTTCGACACCATCCAGTTCGACACCCAGAACAAGACCACGACCGCAATCAGCGCCGTCACGCCCTCAATCACCTCTTGCGAGGCGCTGTTGGCCAGCTTCAACTGATTCAGCAGCCAAGCGGACACAAAGCTCAGCACGATGCCCAGCACCGATCCGACATACACCGGAGTCAGCTGACGCTTTCGCTCCTCCTCGGACTTCTCGGTCGTCTTGATCAAATAAGCGATAATCGCACCGACAACCAAAATTGCCTCGAAGCCTTCGCGAAGGATGATCGAGAAGCAGGCGATAAAGGTTGCCACTCCCGCCGAACGCCCTCCTGTCGCGTCGCCGTTCTCATCCACGCCATCGAGCTTGTTGGCATCCGTGCGAATCATAGTCCGCAGCACGTCGGTCGCCTTGTTGAACTCTTCTACCGTCCCGCCCTTTGTCGCGGATTTGCAGGCCGAAAACTGAAGCTCCACCTCCGATTTTCTCGCCCCCGAGATATAGCCCATCGCGTTGCGTTCAAAGCCGGTCGTCTCGTAATAACCGTAATACCCATCGTTGATGCAATTGTAAGCGCCCTCGCTGTCTCCCTCGGCATATTTGGCCTTCGCCGTCCGAAAAACCTCTGCCATCGCATCCGCTACGTCGTTCCACTTTCCAACTGCCTCGGAAATGCCTGCGGCCGCCGCGTAATCCGCCCACG
>JAFUXY010000536.1 GCA_017477005.1 Lachnospiraceae bacterium
GAATAAAATACTGGCCATAGAGCATGCACTGCAAAGGGATGGAGTGATCGACCAGTATCTAATAAAGGAAATCGGCGAGCCAGACATTGCGGCCATTTTGACGCATGGACAGGAAATCTATGCGAAACTGCCAGAAGAGGAGAGGGAAGCACTTGGAAACGAAGCCTGCCAATCCTACGAAGAGGCAATGTGTACACCGGCCTACAAGAAGCTGTACGCAAAGCTCGAAGAAGCAAAGAATATCGCACGGGTCAATTGGATCGATCTGCGTTTTTTGGATGAGGAAAGAGACCGCTATGTCTATGTCATGGACACGGGCGCGAAAGGGGATGGTCGCCGCGAGATAGGGTATTGGGAAAAGGATGACATTCGGACACTCAGCTCTTTTGATTACGAATACGAGGAAGGCGATTTTATAGACACCCTGCCAGTATGGATGGTAGATATCATCTATACCCTAGAAAATCTCGTTGAGATTGATAAAAAGGACAGCCTGAATCAGTTTTCCATGCTGTTTCCCATCTTTGATGCGGATACCGGCGCATTGGTAGGCTATCTCGGTATCGGAGAATACATTGGCAACTACCAGGAGAATATTTGGTCCTTTTATCTGGTGTTCGCAGTGATGATAACCATTCTTCTGGTTGTCATCACGCTGATCGCGCGTATGGGAATCAACCGCAATATCGTCCGTCCGATCCGCTTGCTTTCCAATGCCGCAAAGACGTTTGTCGCCGACAACAGGCTACTGAGCGGACATTTTTTCAAGCAGGTCGAAATTCCCGTCAATGACGAGGTTGGGCTGCTGCGGGATTCCATGGCGGAGATGGAGATGAATCTGATCAACTATATGGATAATGTCACGCAGATGGCGGCGGAAAAGGAACGGCTTTCGACGGAGATGGAATTAAGTACCCGGATACAGGAAGGGGTGCTGCCCAAGGAGTTGGAAGGATTTTTCGGTGAAAAGAATTTTGAAGTCAATGCTATGATCTACACGGCGAGAGAAGTAGGCGGTGATTTCTACGACTTTTTCCCGATCAACGACGAGAAGATTGCGCTTGTCATGGCGGATGTATCGGGAAAGGGCGTTCCGGCGGCGTTGTTCATGATGGAAGCAAAGATCCTGGTCATGAGCATGGCGAAGGAAGACCTGCCGCCTGCCGAGGTGATCGAACGGGTCAACCGGCAGCTCTGTCTGCACAACGATGAGGCTATGTTTGTGACAGCGTGGTTTGGGATCTACGATGTGCGAAAGAAAAGCATCGCCTATATCAATGCGGGGCATGAATTTCCGGCGTTGTATCGGCCATCCGAGGGAGCTTTTTCGTTGGTTGTAGAGGAAAATGACTTCATTCTGGGTTTCGATCCGGAAACGAGATTTACGGAACGGGAGTTTTCGCTTGAAAGCGGGGACAGGCTGTTTTTGTACACGGATGGCGTTCCCGAAGCGCAGAGACCTTCCGGTGAGCAATATGGAAACGACAGGATGCTTTGCGCATTAAACAAAGGCCTTTCCTGCCGGGGAGAGGAATTTTTGAATACCATCAAAGAGGATGTGGCCGGTTTTGTGGGAGACGCCGACCAGTTCGATGATATCACTATGCTGCTTTTGGAAATTGAATAAGAGGGGTATTGTTCCTGCCCCGTCAGCTGTTTTTCAGCAGTACTTTAATAAAAAGCGGGTTTTTTCCTTCAACCATTTTGAGCAGGTACTGCCGGAAGAGGATGGAGCAGGTTCCAAAAAGGAAGGGGAAACGGTGTGGTAGGGAGAAAAACGATAGGAATAAAGAATCGATGAAACAGGAGGGAAAAGATGTCTGGTAGTCAAAAAGTGTTGAAAGTATTTGGTGTATTTGAATTGTTGATTGCGGTTTATTATGTGTTTATCGGGATTGCCGGAGCGAACGCTTCGGCGTTTGTCAGCGCAGCCACTGGTCTGCTAACGACTATCCTACTGTTTGCGGCTGCAAAAGATGCAACGAAAGCAGGCGGTGCTTGGCTGATTATATTGGTCGATCTGGTCTTAAGCATAGTTGAGCTGGTATTTGCCCTGAGCGGCGGTGCAGAGGAAAGCGTTTTCATTGGTATCGGCGTTGCTATCCTTTTGAACGTCATCGCATTTATCGCAGTGAACAACGTGAAGCGGCAGGGAAAACAGTAGAGTATAGCACGAGGAGGATGAATATGAAAAAGAAATTTATCAAAAAGACAGTTTTGTCGTTGGCTGTTGCTGCCATGGCTGGAGTGCTGCTTGCAGGGTGCGGCAGCAGTAGTAATGAAACAACGGGCGACGCACAGACCAAGGAGAATACGCCGGAAACGTCTGCTGAGGCGCCTGCAGAAACCGAAATCCCTAAAGAGGAAGATTCCGAAGTATCCACTGGGGAGAATAGTGAATATCATGACGCAAACGGATGGAGCATCAAGTATGATCCCGCTCTGTTTGAGATTACTACCAAGGATTCGCAGACGTCTATCGTTTATACGGGTGAATCAGCCGGTACGAATATGATCACGGCAACCTATACCGTAGAAAACAAGGCAGAGGCTGCCATACAGGAACTGGGCAAGAGCTGGGGAGACAAGACGACGTATTCCGAAGGACCGTTTCCGGGAGCAAGCTATGCAAAAGGCTATTGGGCCACCCTTCCTCTGGAGGAAGACGGGTCCGGCATTTATGAGACGGCACTCGCCAGAGATTATATGGACGGAGCATTGATCTTTGAGATGACCTGTCACAACGGCGAGGATGAGGAAATGAACATGGCGGTGTCCGATTCGCTGGCAGGTATCATCGATTCCCTCACATGGGATGTATATGATTTTGACACGATCATTGACGCTCTTTCCGAGGATTCCTATTATGCTTTTGCGGATATGGACGAAACGAATGATGCGCTTTTGGTCACAAGCTCGGATCTTGTTTTTGACAACGGAGACGGCACGATGGCAGCCACAGAAGCGACCGTTTACGGATATGACAATAATCATCATATCATTGAATATGGTCTTGTGGCTGGAGGCGGGACGGCGACCCCTCTCGCCTGCAAGGATCATGAGCTTTTCTACGGCGGGCATAATTACATGAATAAAGTACACATAGACGAAGAGAATGCCGAATTGATCACAGATGAAGGCGAATATTTTGATGAATATGATGAGGCCATTGTGGTTGAATTTAACAGAAAGGGATAAATCATGAAAGGCTATGTGGAAAGAAATCTGAGAGAAAATGAACAGGTCATGGCAAAATGCCATGTCACTTGGACGGCTTTTGCGCCGATCATCATCCGAACCATTCTGTTGATTGTCGCAGCATGGGCCATAGCGGAACTGGCAGTGGAGATCATCGTCGATTTCACATATGAAAAGCTTCCAAGACGTCCCTGATGACGGAGCAGGCTATGCTGATCAAAGCCCAGGAAGTCTCGGCCAAACAAGCTGAACAGGAGAAGTGAAGGTTTTCGAAAAACGCTGACGAGAATATCCTTAGTTTAAGGAAACGCTGATTAAAGCGTTTCCTTTGCGCCAAATCGCTGCACGAAGTGTATTCCTATGCGATTTGTGTGCATGGTTTTTGTGGAAATACGATTAAATCAGTGGTTCCTTAACTTAGAGTGAACCTTAAATTAAACTTGACAATGCCACCCGATCGAATAAAAATATAGTTTAGATTAAAAATGCAAGAGACCGCGAGCTTGCCAAAAGCGATCTGGAGTTGTTTTTTAGGTATACAGTAAAATAATGTATGGGAGGTGTATACGCACATATGGGAAGGGGGAATGCCCGCAACAATGGGAATGTCCGGTGAACAGCGCATGGAATATTACGAATCCTACATTGAAACCTATTTGATGCGGGATGCGGTGGATGATAATGGCATCACAGATACAGAAGGCTTTAGAAGGGTGCTTCGAGCCTGCGCAGCCTTTGCCGGGAATCTGATCAATTACTCGGATTTGGCGCAGGCGGGGAATGTATCTGTACCCATTGCAAAAGAATGGATAAAAATCCTGCAGTCGATGGGGATTGTCTTTCTTTTGTAGCCTTATTCCAATAATGAATTGAAGCGATTGATCAAAAAAACCAAAGCTATAGAAGGGAGTCAAACGAATGAGTGAAACAAAAATTGTGCCGGCGCTTTGCACCCAATGCGGCGGCCAGGTGGAGGTAGATCCCACGCAGGAAACAGCCATCTGTCCGTTCTGCGGAACGTCTTTTATTGTGGATCGCGCCATCACCAATTATAACATCGACCATGCGACCATTGAGCATGCGGACAATGTGAATATAGATGTAAAAGGAGCAGTGGATTCGGTATTGGAATTTGCGGGCGAGCAGATGAGCGAGCACCGGAAGGAGCGGCAGGAGGAAAGGCGCGAGGAGCGGGCCAGAGACGCAAAGGTGCTCAAATATTTCTTCCTGTGCTTTGGCGGAATGTGCATCATTATGATTATCCTTTGGTTTATCATGACGGTCTTTGGACTCTGGGGCGATGAGGACGCCTACAAAGAGGAATCCGCAGCGGTTTGTGTGGAGGCAACGTCGTTTTAATCAGCGTCTCCCTAATGGACTTTTAACGGTTTTTTTAGTATAATGAAATTCACAGTCAAATAAAGCAGAGGTGTTTATTCATATGACAAAGCTGTATATTTCGTTCGCAGCAGATATAATAGCCATTGTTTTGATAATCTGTCAACTGGTTCATATAAAAAAGCATTCCGACGAAAAGGAAGCCATAGGGCGGTATTTTGGGCGTTTTTCCGGAATCGTGCTTTTCATATCCGTTCTTCATTTGCTAAAAACCTATGCCGACCTTTCAATGGGCGTCATCACGCAGGAGGATTTCGGAAAGCTCTCTGGATCGGAAGAGGCTCTATGGTATTGGATACAGATAGCGGCCGGGATTATTGACATCTTCCTGAGTACGGTATTCTTATATATGTGGATTTCGTTTTTGAGCTGGTATCTGTATCAGGACAAGGATTTCATCCGGCGCAAATTTTGGGCGGGCTTTGCCCCGCTCATTATTACTGCCGCGGTTTCCTGTGTCAGTATCCCGATGGCACTGCGATCCCAATGGGGATTTTGGTTTTTTATAGCGGCAATTTGTGTGGCGTTTGTCGTACGCGTTTTCTATTTTTGGATCGCGTTTCGGCTGCTGCGGGATTACAAAATTCAGAACGGATATCTTCGTTTTTTCAATCCCTACGCGTTTTTTGTCCCGGTGGCTCTAAGCTGGCTGATTCAGGATTTTTCGAATTGGGGAGTCGGGGCGCTGGGCACCACGATTGGCGTGGTGCTGCTTTATATTTCCATTATCGAAAAGCGGCAGTATATGGAGCCGGAGACCGGGCTATACAATATGGACTTTGTCGGGTATCTGCAGGAGCTGGCGGACAAAAATAAATATGCCCCGCAAAGCGCCATGATTTTTACACTGGATGCCTCAAAAGATATGATAGCGTTTTCGGAAATACTAAAAAAGCAGCTGCCGACGGATTGCGAACCTATCGCAAGGAGTAGCCATGAGGTTGTGGTGTTTACGAAAGTGCGAGAGAGAGGGCCTCTTGCCATGGTGGTGGAGGATGTGAAGGCTCTGTCGGAGGTCGGCGTAGATTATACTTTGAAAAAGAAGGATGAGACAACAAAAGCATTTATGGGGCGTGTTCTGTGATGGAAATCATTGATATTTCGGAAGAAAACGTGGATACTTTTCTCCCGTTTTTGGGAGAGGATCTTTCAGAGGATATGAAACGGGTTTATTTCAACGGCATCGGCGCCTTAGATGAGGGTGGTCAGGCGGCGGGTGCTTTTGTGTATGAGCTTCTAAATGCGGAAAGCGAGGAAGACACGAGGGGCAGAATCTGCTTGCTGAAGGGCGAAAACAAAGAGATCGCGGACAGCTTGAAGGACTACTATTCCCAGACCTCCGTGAAGGAAAACGAGATCGTTGAAAGTTTTTTTGTGCTTGAAAGCGAGGACGACGCGAAGTCCTTGGCGGAGAGCGGTTTTTCGATAGAAAAAAAGGAAGCGGACACGATTGTCGTCACACTGGAGGAGCTTGGCAAAACCATCCTTGGAAAAAAAAAAAAGATTCCGGCGTGTGTGGCCAATATCGAGGATCTGTCCGTCCTGCAATTTCGGGATGCCGTGAAGCAGATCTTGTTTAAGGGACA
>JAFUXY010000537.1 GCA_017477005.1 Lachnospiraceae bacterium
AATATGCGTTGTATTATCCGAAACGCCGAACCTTGAGCGGGGAGAAGCTGGATCTTTTCAAGGTCGGTCGCTTGACCTTTGAAAAGCCGGATTTTGACGCCTTTCCCGGATTGTCGTTGGGGCTGGAGGCCTTTCGACAGGGAGGCACCATGCCTACGGTGTTCAATGCGGCCAATGAGAAGGCGGTTTCGCTGTTTTTGGAGCGGCGCATTTCGTTTTTGGACATCCCCCGGCTCATTGAAAAGGCGCTTGCCGCCATTGGACGCATCGATGCGCCTACGGTAGAGGATATACTGGAAACAGAACAACAAACATACAGATTGATCGAGACCTTGCTTTCATAGTGGAATGGGTCTATGGAGGGATTCTATGAGAATTATTGTTGCGATTTTGATATTTAGCTTTATTATCATTTTTCACGAGATGGGGCATTACCTGTTGGCACGATTTTGTGATGTGAAGGTAAACGAGTTTCAACTAGGACTGGGTCCACGAATCTTCGGAATCCAGCGGGGGGAAACCATGTTCTCGCTGCACGTCTTTCCGTTTGGCGGCGCCTGTTCCATGGAGGGCGAGGACGAGGAAAGTGACGATGAAAGAGCCTTCAACAAAAAGACAGTATGGCAAAGAATGGCGATCGTTTTTGCAGGTCCCTTTTTCAATTTTATTTTGGCCTTCCTTCTGGCGGTGGTCATCATTTCACTGATGGGCTTTGATCCGCCGGTCGTTTCCGATGTGATGGAGGGGTATCCGGCTCAGAAGGCCGGGATACAATCCGGGGATGAGATCGTGGCTTTGGACAAATACAAGGTGCATTTTTATCGGGAAATCTCCGTCTATCTTTTCATGCATCCGGGCAAAGAGGTGCAGGTGACCTATTCCCGGGACGGTGAGAAGCAAACGACGATGTTGGCGCCGCAGTATGACAAAGAGGCGGGGCGCTATGTGCTGGGGATCCAGAACAACCATGTTTATGAGAAAGGGAATCCGCTTCAGATTTTGCAGTACGGCATCTATGAGATCCGCTACCAAGTGTATTTGACCTTTCAAAGTCTGAAAATGCTGGTGACCCGACAGATTGCGATGGATCAGGTTTCCGGGCCGGTGGGAATCGTCAAGACCATCGGCGATACCTATGAGACCTCCAGACAGGATGGAATTTTGTATGTGATCGTCAATATGCTTTCGATTTCCGTGCTCTTATCGGCCAACCTTGGGGTGATGAACCTGCTGCCGATTCCGGCCTTAGACGGCGGGCGGCTGCTGTTCTATATTATAGAAGTGATCCGCGGCAAGCAGATGGATGAGAGGATCGAGGGCTATGTACATATGGTCGGCTTTGCGCTGCTGATGCTGTTGATGATCGTGGTGCTGTTCAATGACGTACACAAGCTGATTCTGCCATAGGAGGTTTTGGAATATGAAATCCGTTTTTTTGCACCGTCGTCCGGCGAAGGAAATTGCGATCGGTGAGGTGCGTATCGGAGGTTCGCATCCGATTGCGGTGCAGTCGATGACTAATACAAAGACCGAGGATGTGGAGGCGACAGTCGCCCAGATTGAACGGCTCACCGAGGCCGGCTGCGACATCGTCCGCTGCGCTGTGCCAACGGAAGAAGCGGCCAGGGCGATCTCCCACATCAAAGCCCGGATCCGGATTCCGTTGGTGGCGGATATTCATTTTGATTACCGCTTGGCCATCCTTGCGATTGAAAATGGCGCAGACAAGATTCGGATCAATCCTGGCAATATTGGCGAAAAAGAGCGGGTACGTCAGGTGGTAGAGGCAGCAAAGGCGCGTCA
>JAFUXY010000538.1 GCA_017477005.1 Lachnospiraceae bacterium
AAAAAGGATGCCAGTCGTTTTGAGGCATAGAAGTCTTTTTCGTATCGCTCATAATCTCACCGGTATCCCTTTTTCCCTCAAATATTCCTTTACCTCACGGATGCTCAGTTCATGGTAATGAAACAGCGAAGCCGCCAACGCCGCCGATGCATCTGCCTGAACAAAGGCTTCCCAAAAATCCTCCCGTTTTCCTGCCCCACCCGAGGCAATCACAGGGATGGAAACCGCATCGGCAATGGCCTTTGTAAGCGAAAGGTCGTAGCCATCTTTGGTACCATCGGCATCCATGCTAGTCAGAAGAATCTCTCCTGCGCCCAAATCCGCCGCTTTCCTGGCCCATTCTACGGCGTCAATGCCCATATCGATCCGGCCACCCGCCTTGTAGATCGTCCAACCTTCTCCCGAAGCGCAACGCTTGGCATCAATAGCCACCACAACGCACTGGCTTCCAAAGATTTCTGCCGCTTCCGATATCAACTCCGGCCGGTCAATCGCCGCGGAATTGACCGAGACCTTGTCCGCGCCCTCTCTTAGAATCACACGAAAATCCTCCACGGTGCGGATTCCGCCTCCCACCGTGAATGGAATAAATACGCATTCTGCAACGCGACGCACCATATCTACGACCGTGTTCCTTCTTTCACTCGAAGCCGTGATATCCAAAAACACCAGCTCATCGGCTCCAGCCGCATCATAGGCCCTGGCCGCTTCTACCGGGTCTCCCGCGTCCACCAAATCTACAAATTGTATCCCCTTCACCACGCGTCCATCCTTGACATCGAGACAGGGAATAATACGCTTTGTCAGCATAAATTCCTCCAAAATAAAATTGCGATTTTATAGTAAACGAATAAATGAGTTTACTTTGCAGCCACCTCTACAGACGCAAAAACTCTCTCAAAATAGACAGCCCAACCTCTCCGCTCTTCTCAGGATGGAATTGTGCCCCGAATACATTCCCTGCTTCCACCGCCGCATCAAAGGAAAGGCCGTACTCGCTTTGGGCGGCAACCACCTCCGGATCCTTGGCCTTCAAATAATAGGAGTGCACAAAGTACACATAGCTATGCTCCTCCACCGCCGAAAACAACCGGCTCTTTTTTGGAAAAGTCAAGCTATTCCACCCCATATGCGGCACACGCAGTCCCTCCTTCTCCGGAAATTTCAAAATTTTTCCTTCTAAAAGAGCAAGTCCGGGCACGCCCGGACTTTCTTCACTTTCTTCAAACAACAATTGCAATCCCAGACAAATCCCGAGAAAAGGCCGACCACTGCGGACAAATTCACGAATCGCCGGTACGAGACCATACGCCTGCAGCCGCTCCATAGCACTGCCAAACGCACCCACCCCCGGCAGGATCGCCCTCTCGGCCTTCAGGATCGCGTCTGCGTCCTTTGTCAACACAGCCTCCATACCCAAGGCTTCACACGCTTTCTGCACGTTTAGCGTGTTTCCTGCATCATAATCTATGATTGCTACCATCTTCTTCACTCCTAATACGTGTCCGTAAAGCCCGCGTCGCGGATAATCTTCTGAAGCGCCGTTGTATAATCCTTGCGGGTACTGTTGTAATACAGATCCATCGCCTCCCCGATCGAAACTCGGAACGTATTGTCTAATTCCTGCTCAAAATAGCTGCCATACTCGTCATATTGGTCTGTAATTTCAAGATTTTCTGCCTTTTCCGCATTCTTTCGATAGAAATACGCTCCTTGAATCAGACTGTCGAGCGCCAATTGATAATTGGTACGGATTTTGTAGCGGCTCAAGCCCGAATCTGTCTGCTTTCCACTGTCCATACAAATTAAATATTGATTTTGTTTTGCCTGCAAATACGCCATCAACTTTGCCTTGTTGCGCAAACGGTTTCCACTCTTGTCCATACCATCTTTTCCCGCCAGCGTCTGATAAGCTTTCAAATAATCCTGCTCATCAAAGGCCTTCTGCGCCGTGGACATCTGGAGCATCCCTCCGAGCACATTTGTCATAATCCGCGAAGAGGCCACCAACGACATTGAAAACAGCAGGAAAACCACCAACACAGGAATCGGCACCTTCGGAGACCGCTCTTTCGGCTTCTTGGGCTTTTTCTTCTTGGGCTTGGCCTTCTTCTCTGCAGCCTTCTTCTTTTTCTCCTCGTCCTTTTTCTTCTTTTCCTCTTCTTTTTGCTTTTTTTTGGCGTCCGCCTCTTCTTTTTTCTTCTTCTTGGCTTCTTCCTTTTCTTTCTTTAATCTGGCTTTCTTTTCTTCCTTCGTCTCGCCAGGCTCGCCGCCTTCGTCATCATCATCGTCGTCCTCGTCGCCGTCCTTCTTTTTGGAACAAGCCCAATATTTTTTGAAGGAGGTTCGGCTTCTTTTCTTCCTCGCCCTCGGCGGCCGATTCGGACGACGCTCCACCTCCTCCGCCACCACCGCCTTCTGAAACACTTTCCGCGGCTTCATCGAAGGATTCTCTCGCCTCCGGCAATTCCTCTTGATTCTCATCGGAAGACAGCAGATCGCCAATATCCGACAGATCCTCGTCCCCCTCTCCCGAAAGCATATCCATCAAATCCATGCCCTCGCCATCTTCATCCATCAATGGCGAACTGGACAAATCCGGCTCTTCCCTTTCGAACAAGGATTCTGTATCGCCTCCTCTGGGCGGTGGATCATTCAACACCAACGTCTGGTCGCCCTCGTCCATCGCCTTTTGTATGGCCTTCCCGGTCTCGTCCTCATCTCCCGTCGCCACGCGCTTGGCTTCCGACACAATATCCGCAATACCCGCCAGAATATTGTCCGAAGCAGAACTCTTCTCCCCGGAATCCGAATCGTATCCACCGGCTCCCCTGTCGCTTTGCCTGGCAGAACCACGTCTTGCACTCGAAGACGATCCTCCGCCCAAAGGCGACATGAAATCATCTCCGCCTTCTCCCGCCAGCTCTGCCTCAAAAGAACGCAGAAAATCGTCTTCCGAATATCCGCGGCTCTGATCATGCCTTCGATCCGTACGCCGCTGATTTCGTCGGTAGGAGTTCAACCCATTCGCCTCCATAAAGTCGTCGTCGGGACGGATTCGATTACGGCGCTCCTGTCTCCTGAGTCGCGCCTCGCTCACCGTCCTCGATGTACGTTCATTGTCAGTTTTTGCCTGTGTAATCGAATCCAACAGGTTGTCCAGATAATCTTCTGTATTGGCCATGGATATCTCCCCTTAAACCTTACTCAAACACTATACATAGATAAAAAGGGATGTGAACCCTGTCACACCCCTCCCGGCAATCGTCTTTTGAGTGTTCCTATGTCGTCGCAAATCTTCGAAACATGGCAGTACTTTCAAACACTTCTTCATCCTCTTGCGGATTCATATTCGTCCACCAATCCATCGATGGCTGCCACCAATTTGCCGATTTCCGGCTTTGTCAGCTGGGCATCGGCCCCCAAAGACTCACCCTTGCGGCGGATTTCGTCATTGATCAAGGACGAGAAGATGATCAAAGGAATATTCCGAAGCGTCTCATCCTCCTTCACCAACTTGCAAAGCCGGTGGCCGTCCATCTTGGGCATCTCGATATCCGTCACAATACAATGCACCTTGTCTAAGGCCGATCCTTCTTTTTCGTATTCAACAAGCTTGTCCCACGCTTCCTGTCCGTTGGGATTCACGATCAGATTGGTATATCCCGCCTTGCGCAAACACTCGGTAATCAACTTCGACAGCAGCGGCGAATCCTCTGCGATCAGAATCGGCGACTTCGAACGGTCTCTCTCTTCGTACTGATCCATATCCGACACCTTGAGTCCGGAATCCGGATTGATATTCGTCACAATCTTCTCGAAGTCGAGAATCACAACGAGCCTGTCTTCGAGCTTGATCACGCCAGTCGAAACGCCGGAATCCTCTGCGCTGATCGTGGAATCCGGAGAATTGATGTCTTCCCAGGAAACACGATGGATTCCCAACACTGAATCCACATGGAAACCCGTGTTCAAACTATTGAAGTTCGTAATAAACAAAAGACCTTCTACGTCCGGATCCTCTTCATACCCAAGGCATCGCCTAAGGTTGATCACAGAGATCATCGTATCTCTCGGCATAAAGATCCCCTCTACGAAAGGATGGGAATTCGGCACTGGCGTAACATGCTGATACGTCAAAATTTCACGGATCTTCGCCACATTGATGCCATAAAAATTGTTGGCCACCTTGAACTCCAAGATTTCCAATTCATTTGTGCCTGATTCAAGCAGAATATTTGTATCCATTTTTCCCTCCCCTATCGTGTGCCTTATAAAGAGCCCTTTGGAACTCCCGTTTATATCTTTGATCGCCCTTCCTGTAGTCTTTCATTCACCCTACAAAATCAGGCGACTTTTTGTACCATTTACATCCACTGTCAATCCAAAATCGGATAAATTCGCTGCCGCATTTTCAGAAAACTCAAACAGCAGGATCAGCCGCTCCGAAGCGCCCGGATCGATCGTCCCTTCATAGGTCATCAAATCCTGATCCAACACCATCCCCGCATTCGATGTCTCTCCATTCAACGTCGCCGTGAACCGGGGCGACAACTCCATCATCGAAACCGTCTGGGCGTTCTGCAGGCGATTCGTCGCATCAAACGCCGCAATCACATACTGATTCCCCGGCTGCGGATCCGGCAAAGTGTAATAATCCGACAAACGCAGGCTTTCCGGGATCGACACCCCTTCGAACACAAAATCTACGCCATCGAATCCCAATACATCCGTCAGAGTAGCCTCTTGAACCGTATCCTGTGGTTCTTCTTCCAAAGACGCCGTCTCACCCGAAGTCGATTGTCCTGTCTGGGCTTCGTCCTCGAGTGGCTCTTCCTCCTCTGCTTCGACGTCCTCAGACTCTTCCTCCTGCGTATCCTCTTCGTCATCCAGATTGCCCCGATAACGAATCACGCCCTGTCCGAGATGCACGTTGTGCTTTTCCACCACCTTCGCCGCATACATGGCGATAATATCTTCCTCTTCCGTCGTCAGACTCTTCAATTTTTCGCCACAGCCCGTAAGCAACAGTGCGCACAGACCGATCATCCCATAAGTGACTTTCGCAGACCTTGGCATAAATCCTCTCTTAGAAACTTCTAAAACCGTTGTTTTTGTCGGATATAGACAACATTACCTCTCATACTTTACCATTTTTGTCGAAAATATTCAACTGAAATTTGAAGATTTAACAAGAAAAAATAAACCGTCCTCAA
>JAFUXY010000053.1 GCA_017477005.1 Lachnospiraceae bacterium
ATAATTTGCCATAATCGTTTCCTCCTTCTGTACGATTATAGCTCTTCTCCCGACAGGAAGCTACTAAAAGTGTTACCGTCTGAAAGACGGTGGTTTTGTACCATACGCTTGGAAAATAAAAAACCCACCCGGCATCTGTTCCGCCAGCCATTCGATCGCCGGCAATTTTGTCTCGCCAGACAAACCATCGGCAAACTCTCTATCTGCTTGAATCTCACTCATCCCATCCTTCCTCCCGGTCCATTAGCGTTTCACTCCCGCCCTATTCGTAGTCACGCAAAACGAGGGCCGCTTGCGCCCTGCCGCGCACGACCCCCGCCTCTATTCGCACTCTATCCTACAGCAATCCAGCCACACACTCTTCGAGCTGCTTCATATCCTCTGTCGGCTCGAAGCGGGCCACCACATCGCCCTCCCGATTGATCACAAATTTCGTGAAATTCCACTTGATATCGGGGTTGTTTTTGTAGTCCTTGTCAATTTTCTTGAGCATCGTGCCCATCATCAAGGCCTTGGGGCCGCTTCCAAACCCTTCAAAGCCTTTTTGGCTCTTCAAAAACGTATATAACGGTAATGCGTTTTCGCCGTTGACATCGGATTTTTTCATCTGCGGAAACTGCGTGTTGTATTTCAACGTGCAAAATTCGTGGATCTCATCGTCCGTCCCCGGTGTCTGTCCGGCAAACTGGTTGCAGGGAATGTCTACGATTTCCAATCCCTTGTCATGGTAGGCTTCATACATCTTTTCGAGCGGTTCATACTGCGGCGTAAACCCGCAGCCCGTCGCCGTATTCACGACCACCACTACCTTGCCTTCGAGTTCCTTCATGTTCCATTCACTGCCATCCGGTCTCGTCACCGCATAATCATAAAACTGTCCCATCATGTCCCCCTTTCTTTCTGCATCACTCCTTTATCACATCAAGTTCTGAAAGATTGACTCCAGCAACCTGCAATAAAGCCTTCGTAGATAAGTAATCGGCTTTCAGCTTTTCATAGAGCGCTGTGGCATTCTCTTTCTTCGCCAAAAGCATATACTCCTGAATTTTCTGAAACTCCTTGATTGCACGTTCTGCAATCTCTAAACTGATTGCCATACGTTCCCCCTTTACTCTGCTTAAAATGCCGCTCTTCATCCCCCAAATCCGAGAATCTGCGCCGCAATCTCCGCCGCACGGATCGCATAAACCCGCATCATCTCTTCATCGACCATCTCCTCTTCGGCTCTCTTCCTGAGCTCTTCATCCCTCCTGCGGATCCGCTCTCTGCGTCTCTCCTCGGAGCGCTTCTCCTGCTTCCTTCTCTCCAGAACATCGTCCCGGCTGCTTGTCGCGCGATGGCCGCCGACGATCCGACTTCCTCCGAAGCGATTCTGCTGCCACGCCCGCATCGCCGCGTCCCCGCCGATCGTCCTGGTCGAAGCTGAAGCGCCGCTTCCAAAAGCCCCGCCCGAAACCATCTGACCGCCTACGATTTTCGAAGGCTGGGGAACCTCCGCTTCGCCGTCCCAGGCGTCCATCAGAAAATCGTACGCCTCCCGCAGCCGCTGAAACGCTTCCGTTGCTTTGTCCTTTTCCAATCTTCCCGCATCGGGATGCACATACGCCGCCATTCTGTGGTATGCACTCTTGATCTCGTCCTTGGTGGCGCCCTGATCCAATCCCAACAGCAGCAGCGCCTCACGCGATGTCTTTATACTCATAGCTTTTTTATTTCTCCCACCAAAGAAAGGGAACCGAACACAAGGATCCTGTTTCGCTGTCCCCACTGCGCGGATCTGAAATTTTTCTCCCCCAAAACGTCGATCTCTTCGCCCCGCAGCAAGCGCAGGGCTTCCTTCACCGAAGCGCAGGCTCTCGCTTCCACTCCCTGCACCGACAGACGGCGAACCAGATCCTCCGGCTCTCTGTACCTATCGCCGCTCCCAACACCCACCGCGCAGACTGAAGCTAGCAGCGGCAACATGGGCTCTAGTATTCCATCCGCATCTTTGTCCTTCAATATCCCTATGATCGCATCGAATGATTCCCCTGAAAAAATCCCCTTCAAGCTGTTCGAGAGCGCCGCCGCTCCCTGCGGATTGTGCGCCCCGTCTATGAGCAAACGCCCTCCCCAAAATGCTTCCAATCTGCCTGCGATCGGCAGAGAAAACTCCTTGCTATCAGGAAGGTCGATTCCCAAGCATTTCATGATCACAACAGCATTGGCCAGGTTTTCCTTTTGATAGGTCGCATACAGCCCGCTTGCGTGGCTTCGCACCCACTCATCGGCTTCCCCGTTCTCTTCGACGGCCACCCAGTCAATGCATTTTTTCTCGCAATCGGCGACCAGCACGCGCTTCGCCCGCGGCTCCATCTCAGCCAGCACGGCCGTCGTTCCTGGCCGAAGAATCCCGGCCTTTTCCGCCGCAATCGCTTCATAGGTATCTCCCAAGAGCCGCGTATGATCGAGCCCGATCCTCGTAATACAGGACACCTCGGCCGCCTTGTGGGTCGTCAACGCATTTGTCTGATCCAATCTGCCGCCCAGCCCGGTCTCTACGACCGCAAACTCGCAGCCCCGTTCCACAAAATACTCTACCGCCATCCATAGCAGCAGATCCGAGGCCGTCCCTTCCTCGAGAAGTGCCCTCCCTGCAAGCCGCGCGAACGCTTCCCGGGAAATGTCCTCCCCATCCACGGCGATCCGTTCACACATCGACACCAGATGCGGCGAAGTATAGAGCCCCACCAAATGTCCTGCTTTGCGCAGCAGCGCCGCCGTATAGCGCGCCGTAGAACCCTTGCCGTTTGTCCCCGCAATATGGACAATCCGAAGCCTCCGCTCCGGATGCCCCGCCTTTTCCAGCAGCGCCGCCATACTGCAAACGCCCGGGCTGCGGCCGTACATCCCTCTGGCCGCAATCGCCTCAGCCGCCTCTTCAAATTTCATCCCGCTATCCGAATCCGCCACTTCTCTGAAAAATGATTCTATACCACCATGATCAGCCCGCCGTCGTTGGCGTACATCGTCGAAACGCCCCGCATGCTGATTACCTTTATCTGTTTGAAGTTGGCACGTTTTTCAACTTCTTTTTTCAACTGTAACGCACGCTCGAGGCAGTTGCAGTGGGAAATGGCGAGCATCTTTTCCCCGTAGTTTTTGGTCATCTCGATCATGCAGTCCGCCATCTTCGAAAGGGCCTTTCCCATCCCCCTCACCTGCGCGAGCTTCATAATATTCCCGGTATCCGTCGCCGCCATGATCTGCTTGATATGCAAGGTATTTGCGATCCGTTCCTTGAAATTCGACAGGCGGCCATTCTTGCGCAGGGTATCCAAGGTCTCGAGCACGAAAAAGGTATGCTGCTGCGAAATATACGCCTCCACCGCTTCCACCACCTGGCCAAAGCTCATCCCCTTTTCCTCGCACTCGGCAGCCTTTTGCCCGATCAATGTCTGTCCGACCGAAGCGGAACGCGAATCAAAGACATGAATTTTCTTGTCCTCATGCTCCTCCTCATACATCTCTTTCGCCGTCAAGGCGCTGTTGTAGGAGCCGGACATCTCGCTGGATAACGTCACAATGTAGACATGATCCGCCTCACCCTGAATGGCCTCCAAGTATTTCCCCGGCGACGGACAGGAGGATTTCGGTCCTGTTGGAGACGCCTTTACCTTGCGGATGAAATCCAGCTGATCAAAGGACTCATCGTCCATGATCACCTCTCCATCCACCTCCAAGGTCAACGGAACATTCACAAACCGCTCGTCCGCAAGCATCTCCGGAAACAACTCCCCGCAGCTATCAATAATCACCTTAAACATGGTCTCCCCTCCATCGCCTTTTCTTTGATTCACGCAGCCAAGCCCGCTTCACCGGTACTCCACTGTCAATACCCGGGTGTCCGGACCGTCCATATACGTGATCGATTCCAGCCCCTCGCAATAATCTGTCAAATGCCCGTCATCGATGAAATACTGCTTGACCTGTTCATACAAGGCTTCATCCGAAAGCTTGACGGACACGATCTTTTCGTTGTTGTAATACCCATTCGAAAGGGCGATTCCGATCTTTTCCTCCTGCCAATCGGAGAAAAAAATGCCCTCCCGATGAAAATAATTGTCCCCTGTCGCCGTACACTCCGGCACGTAGAGGTTTGTATCCATCGTATGCGTCCGCAGCAGCTCTTCCGTGGTAATATTCAGATACGCATAATTGACATGCTTGACCTTCGACAAATCGGTATCCAAATACATGCTATTGCCCCAGGTCGAATCCAGAAAATAATACTCCCCATCGAGAAGCACCAGATTCCAGGCATGCGAAATACCCCTTGCGTCGCCCGTCACGATCATTGACGGGATCGACAACTGCTGCAAAAGATAATTCGTAGCGTCCGCATATCCCTGGCACACTGTCTCCCCTCTCAGGAAAACAGAGATAATATTTTGATTGTCCTCGCTGTTTTTTTCATAATCGACATGGTCGATCAGCGTCTCAAAGACAAATTTTGACTTTGTGTAGTCGTCTGCGTCATTTGGAAGGTCCGAAAGCCATTCCTCTACGACCGCATCGATCTTCTCCTGTGTCTTGTCCCGCTTTTTCCGCCCCATTGTGTAGGACGGCTCAAAGACAAACCCTACCGTTTCATCTCCCAGACCGTAGGTCCGATAAGAGTACCCGCTGACCCAGAAAAGCCCGCCATAGTCCGCCATCACGGCCGAAAACGCCTTGTCACACTTTTCGGCGCTTTTGATAAACAGCGGCACCTCCTCCGAGTGGGTGAGAATACAGTCCAAAATCTGATCGTAGGCCTTTTGCTCCTTGGGACCTAGATTTTGGTACGCGATCCGGTTCTCCGAAACGCTCACTACCTCCTTTGGAGCGCCGATCATCGCCGTCATCATCCGCTTCTCTACCCCGTCGATCGCCGACTGCAAAAAAGAACAGCCGCTCAAAAGCAGCGAGACGCCGAAGAGGATCCCGTATAAAAAGAAACGAGGGCTTGCCCCCGGAGATTTCCCGGGCAAGCAAACCCCCGACGTAAAATGCTTATGAAACAACCGTAACATTCGTCGCCTGCGGACCCTTGGCCCCCTCGGTAACTTCGTACTCAACCGTGGCGCCCTCTTCGAGCGTCTTGTAGCCTTCCATGTTCAGCCCCGAAAAATGCACGAACACGTCATTGCCACCCTCATCCGAAATAAAACCGTACCCTTTTTGATTGTTGAACCATTTTACTGTGCCTCTGTTCATTATACTGTACCTCCAGACTACAACAAAAGTATCTTTTGAAATATAGCACAGCTTTACGAAAAAGGCAAGTCATTTGCGATTTTTCCCCGTATAAGGTATAGTAGAAAAAAGAGAAGCGACAACGAAAGGACAAGGCCTATGTATATCCAGCTCAACAGCCAGGTACTCTATTACGAAAAAGAAGGCAGCGGACAGCCGCTTCTGCTGCTCCACGGCAATGGAGAGGATCATTCGATCTTCGACGCGCTGCTGCCCCATCTCACCCCGCACTACACCGTGTACAGCCCGGATTCGAGGGGCTGCGGGCTCTCTTCGCCTTCCAAAGAGTACCACTACGCCGATATGGTGGAGGATATGAAAAATCTGATCGTAGCCTTGGAGATCGGCCGTCCTTCCATCCTTGGCTTCTCGGACGGCGGGATCGTCGCCTTGCTTTTGGCCATCCGCTATCCCTCCCTGGTCCACCGCCTGATCGTCTGCGGCGCCAATCTGACCCCTAGCGGCCTGACCTTTTTCGCCCGCCGCAGCATCAAGGCCGAATACCGCAAGACCAAAAGCGAACTGGTGAAGATGATGCTGAACGAGCCGAACATCTCCCCCGCAGAACTCGGCCAGATCCGGGCAAAAACCCTCGTCCTGGCCGGAGAAAAGGACATGGTCAAGGAAAAAGAGACCAAAAAAATCGCATCGGCGATACCCAACGCGACTCTGAAAATCGTCCCGAAAGCCGACCACGGAAGCTACATTCTCCACTGCGACTATTTGGCGGACGATATTATTCAATTTTTGGGATAGAGGAAACGGACACAGGCTCTGCGCAATGCTCTCTACAGCACTTTTGCGAGAAAATCCTTCAGGCGGTCGCTCTTCGGATGATCGAACACCTCAGACGGAGACCCGACCTCTACGATCTTCCCGGAATCCATGAAGACGATCCGCTCCGCCACCTCCCGGGCAAAGCCCATCTCGTGCGTCACGACCACCATGGTCATGCCCTCCTTCGCCAAGGTCTTCATGACATCCAAAACCTCGCCCACCATTTCGGGATCGAGCGCGGACGTCGGCTCATCGAAGAGCATGATATCCGGCTGCATCATCAGCGCGCGGACAATCGCAATCCTCTGCTTTTGGCCGCCGGAAAGCTGATCCGGGTACGCCTCCTCCCGATCCGAAAGGTTGACCCGCAAAAGCAGCTCCCTGGCCATCTTCACCGCTTCGTCATGCGGCGTTTTTTTCACCTTCTCCGGCGCGATCGTCATATTCCCGAGAATCGTCATATTCGGAAACAAATTGAAATGTTGAAACACCATTCCCATTTTCTGCCGGTGCTTGTTGATGTCGATTTTGGGATCGGTAATATCCACATCCTCGACGAACACTTTGCCGTCCGTCGGCAGCTCGAGCAGGTTCAGCGAACGCAGCAGCGTAGACTTGCCGCTCCCGGAAGGACCGATGATGCAGACCACCTCCCCGGCTTCGATCTCGAGGGAGACATCGTCTAGGGCGTGGATCGTGTGATCCTTGTAATATTTTTTCAAATGATCTACGCGGATCAAAATCCGCTGATGATTACCGCTCATTTCTGCGCAGCCTCCTCTCCAAACGATCGTCCAAGGCGCTAAGCCCCATTACCATGACCAGATAAATCCCCGCCACCGCCATCAGCGGCATAAAAGCCGAGAAGGTCCGCGAGCGGATCAGATCGCCCATCTTCGTCAGATCCTCGATGCCAATGTACCCGGCCACCGAGGTCTCTTTAAGCAGCACGATGAACTCATTGAACAGCGTCGGCAGCACGTTTTTGATCACCTGCGGCACCACGACATAACGCATCGTCTGCACATAATTGAAGCCCAAAGACCGCCCTGCCTCGAACTGCCCGTTGTCGATCGACATGATGCCGCCCCGAATGATCTCCGCGACATAGGCGCCCGAATTGATCCCGAACGCGAGCATCGCCACGCCGAGCGAATTTGTTGAGGACGCAAAAATCACCAGATAGCAGATCAAAAGCTGCACCACCATCGGCGTACCGCGGATCACGGTCAAATAGACCCTGCAGATCAGATTGAATAGACTCAAAATGTAATATTTGGCGTTCTTGTTCCGCCGCATATCTTCTTTGTTTTTGTCAAAGGTCGAACGGATTGTCCCGACGACCACGCCAATCGCAACGCCGATCATCAGCGCCACCGCCGTGATCTCGAGCGTGGCAATGAGCCCCTTCGCAATCATCATCCAGCGGTCGTTTTCAATAAAATTCAGCCGAAAATCTGCCGAAAACTGCTCCATCATCCTTGTCTGGCCTCCGTAATCTCATAGCCCTGTCTGTTTTTATAAATACTGTTCGCAGGCACAACGCCTCTCACCAACGACAGCGGATAGACGTTGGTATGTGAACCAACTACACTGCCCGGATTCAAAACTGTGTTGCATCCTACTTCCACAAAGTCGCCAAGGATCGCGCCGACCTTTTTCAGCCCCGTTTCAAGCTCCACGGCCGGTTCCGATGTCGAATCCTTGATCACCACGAGGGTCCGGTCGGATTTGATGTTCGAAGTAATACTACCTGCCCCCATATGCGACCGATGCCCCAAAATCGAGTCTCCGACATAATTGTAATGCGGCGCCTGCACATCGTTGAAAATAATGTCGTTTTTCAGCTCCGTCGAATTGCCGATCACCGAACGCTTCCCCACGATGGCGCTGCCCCGGATAAAGGCGCAGTGCCGGATTTCGGCCTCCTCGTCTATGATCAGCGGCCCTCCGAGAAAGGCGGTCGGCGCCACCGTCGCGCTCCTGGCGACCCAGATGTCCTCACCTCTTTGTTCAAATCGTTCCGGATCCAACGTTGGCCCCACCTTCCGAATAAAATCAGAAATCTCCGGCAGCACCTCCCACGGGTAGGTCTTTCCCTCGAACAGAGGCGCCGCGATCGTCTC
>JAFUXY010000054.1 GCA_017477005.1 Lachnospiraceae bacterium
GAAAGTCTGCGAAGATCACGGGTATTTCCGCTGGTGTGAGCACGATCACCGTATCGGGTTCGGACGGAACCAATACGATTACCGCTTCTTGCAACGTAACGGTAATCGCGGATATGCCTTCAGACGTATCTATTACTTCTATCAAGGTGAAGGGCGCGACGGATGAGCTGCTGAGGACAGACACTGACGTATTGAAGAGTGTGTTTGCGATCGTACCTGCGAATGCAACCATCGTAGTTGCTTCGAAGGCTGTGAAGGGCGAGAACAACGCATCCAACACCAAGGTAGAGTGGACGAATGGAAGCACGAAGATTGAGGACAAGAGCGCTTCGACTGAGGTAGGATCTTCAATCGAGGTTGCGACTGGAACGACTGGCACGATTACTCTGAAGGGCGCTGCTGCGGCCGATGAGAGCGTAACACGCGATGTGACTCTGTACGTGGCTCCGAAGCTGGACGCACAGCTTGAGTCGGACGGAATTGTAGCGGTAACAGGTTTGGCAGATGCGACCTATACTGGCGCGGCTGTGACACCGGCTATCAGCGTTTCGTTCCGGAACAATGCGATTGATGCAGCAAACTATGAAGTGAAGTACGATGAAGATACGGTGAACGCAGGCACGAAGAGCGCGACGATTACGGCGAAGTCAGGCGGTATCTTCACGGCGGCTGATACAGGCAAGGAAATCAAGAAGACTTACACGGTTGCTCCGGCGAAGCTGAGTGATATTGCGATTACTCTCAGCAATGAGAATATCCCTTACACTGGCTCCGAGCAGACTCCGGTAGTGGCGAGCGCTACGTTCAACAACGGCGCTGTGACGATTCCGGCTGCGGATCTGGTGCTGATCGATGGAAAGGGAACGAACGTAGGAACCTATACGGCGAAGTTCCAGGCGATTTCCGACACCACTACGGCGAAGAACTTTGAAGGAACGGCTACGAAGGAGTACAAGATCGCTGCAGGAACGATTTCCGGCGTATCTTTGAGCGCGACGAGCTTCACCTACAATGGGTCGAAACAGGTACCGACCGTCAACAGCACAACGCTGAAGGAGGGTACGGACTTTGAGGCAACGATCCCGACGACTTCCACAAACGCTGGCGACTACACTGTGACTGTGACCGGAAAGGGCAACTACGCCGGAACAGAGACTCTGAAGTACACGATCAAGGCGGCGACGCTTACTAACAAGCTCGTTTCCCTGAACAAGACGAGCGTGACCTACAACGGAAAGAACCAGAACGCGACCCTGAAGACCTCCCTGAAGTCCGGCACGGACTACACGGCGAGCATCCCGAACTCCAAGAACGTGGCAAGCTACACCGTGAAGGTGACAGGAAAGGGCAACTACACGGGAACCCTGAACCTGGCCTACAAGATCACGCAGGCGGCGAACCCGCTGAAGCTGACGAAGAACAAGGGCTCCGTCCTCGTGACGAAGACGACCCTGAAGGTGCCGGCTACCGGCGGGCAGGGAACCGTGACTTACACGTCCAAGAGCCCGAAGGTGGCGACCGTCAACAGCAGCGGAAAGATCACGGCCTTGAAGCCCGGAACCGCGAAGATTTCTGTCTCCGCGAAGGGCAACACGAACTACAAGAAGAGCGGAACGCTGACCTACACCGTGACCGTCACGAAGCTGGCGAAGCCCACGAATGTGAAGCTGGCGAGCAGCAAGAAGAAGCAGCTCACCGTCTCCTGGAAGAAGGTCTCGAACGCGACCGGCTACCGCGTGCTTTATTCGACGAACAAGAACATGAAGAACGCGAAGTCGACGAAGGACATCAAGACCACGAAGACGACGCTGAAGAGCCTTTCCTCCGGGAAGACCTACTACGTGCAGGTGCGCGCGTACGTCAAGAAGTACTCGACGAACAATTTGTCGGACGCTTCCTCGAAGGTTTCGAAGAAGGTGAAATAAGACGCGGCGAAAAGCGGCGCAAATGAGCAACTTGTAAACAATGTTTTTGGGGCGGGGGCTTCGGCTCCCGTTCAATCCCCCTGGAGCCGGGCAATCCGGCTTCGGGGAGAAAACAATCGCTCGGCTTTCCCGGGCGATGGCATTACCCTCGGCCCACAAGGCAAGGGGAGAGGTTCCGGTATATCAAAAAAATTGTCTCTTCATGCTTACGGAACGCAGAACGCGGCGGTATCCGGTCAAAATTTCAGCAGGCAAACGTCCGCTATTTATACCTCGCGGCGCCGCCGGACAGGCGGTCTCTCCCCTTGCCCTGTGGGCCGGGGGATTTTTTTGTTATGGCACCAGCGTTGTCGTCGAGTAGGGAACCCCTACTCGATTGGGGTGAAAGTGCCGGGCAAAACTGCTTGTTTTACTCTTTTTTTGCAGCACTTTTTTGCAGCCTAAATTTTTCTGAAAAAAGCTCTTGCATTCCAACGGAGTAGCTGTTATACTGCCTACAAAGCAGAATAGATCTTGCCATTTCAATGGCTTCTTGAAGACATATTGCAAGCGACAACAAGTCATTTGCTGCAACCAATTGGTGTCTCATATCACATTATCTGAAAGATACATTTCCTGCTTTATTTTTCCAGAATAAATACATAGAAAGGGCGGGAGATGGGAAGAGCTGTTTGCCACACCCGCAAGGGAGGAGAGATTGAAAGAGAAAGAAAAAAGAACCAGGGACTGGGAGTCGGCGAACTACTGCGGGCTGATGCTTTCCTTCGGGGAGGCGAGGGAGAGGTTCGCTTTGTTGGAGAGGGGGTATCCACTGAACGTGAAGCCTCGTGAAATCGTGGTTGCAAGCGAGCTGGAGGGGGAGGAGTTCCTGGCGCTGCGAGTGTTGAAGAGGAACGCCCGATAAGAGGAGCTGAGGAACTTTATACAGCACTGCGACAGCCTGACGATGAAGGATGAAAAAGAGATGGCGGGGCGGATAGCGGAGATCGCAAATGCGATTGGAGTGACGCCCGTAGCGGGTTGAAAGTATTACCCCGATGAGCCAAATTCGCTCCCTATAAAAACACCCGCAGAAACCGAAATTTCAGCGGGTGTTTTTTCATAATAAGCGGATCAAATTTCCCGAGGCTTTTTCTCCCGGTATTCTATTTCTTCAATGCAACCATCAGCGCTTTTGTGATTGCGGAACCAGCGATGAAGCTGGCGGTTGCTTCGAAAACAGCATTGAAGCCGACCAATGCGCTGACGAATGCGAACACGTTGGAAACGGGAAGGCTTGCAGCGCTTGCCCAATCCTGGATTTCCGGTCGGTTGAAAAAGAGCAAACAAAGTGTACTCATATAGAACAGTGTGTTCAACAGCGGACTCGCAACGCAGGCCACCGGAATCGCAAGCTTTGAAGCTTTGGAATTTTTCAGTGCCAGATAGATGATCCCGACAAGCCAGCCCATCAGCATACGGGTAGGCAGTCGCACGATAATATTCGAGATCGGGCTGATCTGCATCATCAGAGGTCCAAGGCCGTCGCCGCTCATAGACTGGATCACGCTGGTCAGACCGAATACTCCGCCAAGAACCAGTCCTGCACTCGGCCCTAGAAGGATCGCACCCACCGCCACGGGAATGACCATCAAAGAAATTTTGATGCCCGGCATAGGGATGTAGCCAAGGGGCGTGAATGCCATGACAAAGACGATGGCCACGAGAGCGGCCAACTCCACCATGTACGAAATTTCAAAACGCTTTGTAGTAGTTTCCATTGTTGGGAAAGCCTCCTTTCATTCCTTGATTGTTTTTGATAGCATAAGCGCTCCCCTGTGGTCGCATTTATCAAAAGCAATCAATCTCTATCAACACCGACAGAGTATATACTATCTGCTTCTATTTTTCAATACCCCGCCATCCGAATAAACGCCAACACCATCAAATGCACGGGATAAAACAGGTAACTCCCATACTGAATCACCGGATTTTTCTGCCCGAGCTTCCCGGTATACAGCCAAATAAACGGCAGCGCCACAAACGCCCACGCCTCAAACGTGTTGGAAATGCACAGCACAGCCACGACTGCGGCAAAGCGTAGGATACGGTGGACGTTGAAATGCCGCGCGAGGAAACAAACGCCAATCGCGACCACCCCATACGAGCCATAATCCGTATGAAGCAGGTCCGCCAGAATAATTCACGCCATAATCCCCAGCAGCGCCCCGTACGAGATAGCCGGAAATCGAAACTTCCGCGTGTCAGCGGAGAACAGAAAATTCGCCAAAAGCATGACCACGAAACCGATGCATAAGGTGAAAAAAACATTGGATTTTTGCGGATGAACCATTTCTCCATACAATCCAAGGTCGAAGGGAACCTCCGAAATCCATGAAAACACAAACAGCCGCAGCAGATAAAACCGCCGATCGTGCGTGTAATAAAATCCCTCCACCAGCATAAAAATGAAAATTGGAAAAGCGATCCGCCCAATCGCCCGCAGAAAACGGTACTGCGGAAAGATCACAAAGCCAATATGATCGATCATCATGGTAATAATCGCAATCAATTTCAGCACATTGCTGGTCACGGGGCTCGTCTTTGGCGGGGCCAAAAAGGTCTCAGGCATCTTGATTTGCCTCCGTTTGCAGACTCTCTAAAATCTTTTTCGCCTCCGGCAGAGGAAAATCGATTTCAAACGCCCGTCCCTCGTCCGCGAGAGCAGCATAAGCCGGGTTCAAAGGCAGCTTGGCAATCACAGTGGCGCCGGCCTTTTCGGCGATTTCGTCGATATGGCTTTCGCCAAATACCGTGTGCCGCTGTCCGCAATGCGGGCATTCCATATAACTGTAATTCTCAACGACC
>JAFUXY010000055.1 GCA_017477005.1 Lachnospiraceae bacterium
CCAACAACGGGCGGAAGGCGTAGGACTGATCCTTTTCATTCTCGCTGAGCTCGAAATGATCGAACAGGGAATCGGTCACTATTACCTTTCCATTTTTGTCAAACAGATAGGAATTGGCCACATTCAGCAGCGCCGAAAGCTCCCGCATCCCCGACCGGCTCCGGAACTTGTTCGAGCGTTTCAATATATCGGCGGCGATCCGGCATTCAATCAAATATTCGTCATTGTAAATCTCCTGAATCCGATCCGTCACATCGGTGTAGTATTCGATTGTGCTGGCTGCGTCGTTCGCCCCCATCGAGCAGTTGAGCATACAGCTCGACACCCCGTTGATCTGGGACAAAAACGCAGACACCACCACAAGAGTGAAAACGCCGAGCAATGGGTAGGTCACGAGCTTCTGCAGATAGGCTGAGTCCTTCTCCCGATACTTGTCTTCAAACAGGCAGTACACCACGAACAGAATCGTAATCGCCAAAAACACAAACATGAAGACGATGCCATTGGAAAAGAAATTCCTCGCAATCTCGTCCACTGGAATCGCGCAGACGATGTATTCCTCCGAGATAGGAAACGCCTCCGCCGCCTCGTCATTTATTTCGAGCGCCCCGCCGTACATCAGCGTATCTCCGATCCAGAACAGACCATAGCCTTCCTTCAAAAACTCTTCCTGGGAAAGCCCCCAAAAATGCACCTCCTGGCGGAGCATATTGTCGTCCGAATGCAGCGAAATCTTGCTGGTCGCCTTTTCCACCATAAACGCGTTGCCTCGCCGCCCGACGACGATATTTTTGATGCTGTCCTGCCAGGAAAAGGCTTCCTTGAACGTGTCGTTCAAATATTCGATCGACATCTCCAACACCACTATGCGGTCATGGCCGACCTCCGCCTGCACGATCTGGCTACCCTTCGTCAGCCGCAGCACGTTGAACCGGCGCGCGCCCTTGGTCGAGACGATATTCATATAGCTCGTGTCCGTCACATAGATATGCTCCACGTCGAGCATGGCCGCGTATTGCTGCAGGGAATCTTCATTTGGCGAAAAAATATTTTCCTTCAAAATCCACGCCATTGCATTTGCGCGGATCTGCAGCAGATCGTCCACATTTTTCTTTCCAAGGTCTTCGCTCACGTCGAATTTGTCGATCGACTTCTGGATATCCTTCAAATGGGATTCAATCTGTTCCTCGTAGTTTGAAACGGTAATCATAAACTGTCCGAACCCGACAAAGAAGCCCATGATGAAAATGAAAAAAAATTCGATCAGGAGCAGCCGCCGCAGCTTGTTGGGACGTTTTTCTTTTTTTATCTTCTTTTGCTTCATTTCTTCTAATCCTATTCAATTTCCTCTTGTGAAAAATCCTAATATAAAATATAATAGAAATGTCCCGGTGATGCAATATCCTCATCGACGGGAATCCTTCATTTTTTTAGAGGAAAGGTATGTATCGAGGATATCCACAAAAAGGAGGAGAAGTATGGCAAAATGGGTATGTAGTGTGTGTGGTTATGTGCATGAAGGCGATGAGCCGCCGGAAAAATGTCCTACCTGCAATGCACCTGCGGAGAAATTCTTGAAGCAAGAGGGCGAGAAGGTTTGGGCCGCGGAGCATGTAGTAGGCGTTGCGTCAGACGCTCCGGAGGATATCAAGAACGGTCTGCGTGAAATGTTCAACGGCGAGTGCTCCGAAGTAGGTATGTATCTGGCTATGTCCCGCGTTGCGATCCGCGAGGGCTACCCGGAGGTCGGCGCTTTCTTCGAGAAGGCGGCCTGGGAAGAGGCGGAGCATGCGGCGCATTTCGCAGAGCTGCTCGGCGAAGTAGTGACCGATTCCACCAAGAAGAACCTCGAGCTTCGCGCAGAGGCTGAATATGGCGCGAC
>JAFUXY010000056.1 GCA_017477005.1 Lachnospiraceae bacterium
CACAAGCCGGTGGCGGTAGGCTGCTGCGGCATGGCCGGCATGTACGGTCATGAGCGGATCCACCGCCAGGATTCCGAGCGGATTTACAACCAGAGCTTTGGCGTGGCGGTAAAACGCTACTAAAAGCGCCAGTTCATCGAGACCCGCTTTTCTGATTTCTATATCCAAATTTTATGCCCCCTTCAACACCACAGGCATCCTTGCCATATCCGGCTTTCCATTTTCATTGAGCGGAATGTGAGGCATTTTTATAATGTATTCCGGAATCATGAAATCCGTCAGGTTCTCCGCCAATTCTTCCCGGAGCTTTGACACCTTCAGCTCTTCTTCTGCGACAATATAGGCGGTCATATAAGACAGGCCTTCCTCGTCCGTGAAAGGGCGCACGATCGCCTGTTCAACCCCGCTGCACTGGTACAGCCTCGACTCGACTTCCATTACCTCTACTCTTTTTCCATAAATCATAATCTGCGTATCCTTGCGATGCAGAAACGCAATATTTCCATCCGGCAGGAAATAACCCAAGTCTCCGCTTCGGTACATAACCGTCCCGTCCGCCTGTGTTTCAAACGCCTTGTTTTCTTCGCTATGATCACCAGCGTATCCCTTTGACACGCCGCCTCCGTAGATGCAGATTTCGCCAGTTTCTCCCGGAAAAACCTCATTTCCCTCCGGATCGAGGATCTTTATAGAGGTTCCCATGACCGCTTTTCCGATCGGATAGGTGCCGTCTTCGAGAACCTGTCCTTCTCTGCAGCGGTAATACGAAGCACAGACGGTCGTTTCCGACGGGCCGTAGGTGTTGTAGACCTCCGCCTTGTCCAACAGGTGATTCACCTGATGCCCGCGAAGCACGTCGCCGCCGCTGATCAAAAGCCGCAGCGTGGAAGGAATGGAAGGCAGATGGTTCATTTCCGCCAACAGATATGGGAATCCGGAAAGCATTGTCACACGATGCCGCGCCACAAACTCCATCAGACTATGTATATCCTCCTTGTCCTCCTCCGACGGGATCGCCAGCGCCGCGCCATTCAGCAGACTGGTGAATACTTCCTCGACAAAAATATCAAAGGAACAGACCGAATACTGAAGCATAATATCGCCCTGCTTCGGATGAAATTCATGTTCAAAAGCCCTGACATAATGGCAGATATTGCGATTTGTCACAGAGACTCCCTTCGGGCGGCCAGTGGTCCCGGAGGTATAGAGAATATACGCCAGATCCTCCGGCCTTTGTGAGTAGCGCCTGTCCCTGCCTCCCGGCGCAGCCGCGCATATCGCGCAGTCGGCATAACACTTCTCAAAGCCTTCCAACGCAGAAGAAAACTCTATCTCCGTCAGCACAAAATCCACCTTGGCCTCTTCCATCATGTAATGGATCCTGCCGACCGGAAACGTCGGCTCTGCAGGGACATATCTCGCCCCGGTCTTCAAAACAGCCAGTATCGCCGCGATCATCTCCGCCCTGTGGCTCATGACAATCCCAACCGAATGCGTACGATCCGGAAAGCCCTCCGCAATCTGATCCACCAGTCGGGACAGCTCCCGAAACGTCAGCGTTCGGTTGTTTTCGATAATCGCCACCGCCTCCGGCTGCCTTTGCACTATATCGTCAAATAATTCATAAACCGTATTCTTCATACTATTATTCTCCAAGGATCGCCCGTATCCCTTTGGCGCTCCGCAGCGATGGATTCTTGAAATGGTTTCCGGGATTCAATTCCCATTGTACATCAAGCCCCTGTTCCTGATAATGCTTCACCAATGTTTCCGTCCGCTCTCTGACGGTTTTGAGATAGGGATTTTTGGTGCGGTCTTCCTTGTCGCCAAGGGAGATATAGACCTTTTGGGGCTTCTTTTTAAGTACATGGTCTTTGGCATACTCCACGAAATCGGGAAACCAAAGAGAGCCGGACATACTCGCCACGCGGTCAAACGTCTCGCACTGATAGAACGCATACAGCGCAAAAAGGCCCGCCAAAGAATATCCGGCAATCCCCGTCCAAGAAGGCGTCCCCTTGATCCGGGGAAGCGTTTGAGGCATAATCTCCGAGAGCAGCAGCGCAAGATAGGCATCCGCCCCACCCGTACAAGGCTCATCCTGCGGGGCAATCGGCGGACAGGACCAGGGCGCCATATCGTGATCCCAATTCAGATTTCCGACCACCAAAAGATTGCACTCCGGCGTGTCAATCTCCGCCATCGATTTCATTACCTCTTCCCCATCTCCTGAAAAATTGTTCAGGACAATCAACGGAACATCCTCCCAATCCGAAGCATACAGCGTCACTTCTTTTTTCTGTATCGTATATTTTTTCTTTTCCATATCCATCTCCCTTTGAAATGTCAACGGCACACATGATAACAAATTATGCCAAAAATGAAAAGCACAACTTTGAAGCGAATCCTCCAACTCGCCCAAAAAAATCCGCAATTGGCATTTCAAAAGGAAATAATATATGCTATGATAGGCGATAGTTACTATTTATCATACGTCAGACCGTTTCGACAAATGACTGTAAAGGGGGAATACTATGTCAAAGAAACGATACATCAAAACTCAAAAAACGGACGAATTGGTCAAGATTCGTCAAAACAAAAAAGAACAGCGGAAGATGGCGGAAGCCAAGCAGCCAGCTTTGGCTGTAGAAAAAGCCAAGGAAGCTGAGCCGCCCAAGACAGCCGCTCAAGCCGAAGTCGAAGAGCCGCAGCCGACCGAGGTATCTGCTCCGGCCAAGGTCAAGGACAAAAAGCCATCCAAGGCATCCGCTTCAGCCAAAGCCAAGGACAAAAAGCAGACCAAGGCATCCACTCGCTCCAAAACCAAGGAGGCCAAGCCGTCCAAGGCATCCACTCCAACCAAAACCAAGGACAAAAAGCCATCCACGCCGCCAGCGGAGCCTTTGCCGACCCCACGACGCAGCGCAGCCTTCATTGGCTCGGAATGTTATCCCTTCGTGAAAACCGGAGGCCTGGGCGATGTCATGTACGCCCTTCCCAAAGCCCTGACGAAACAGAATTGCGATGTGAAGGTGATCCTGCCGCGGTATAAATGCATCCCTGCGGAGTACCAGGAAAAAATGGTCTATAAAGGTGCTTTTGATATGGATCTTTGCGCCGACGGAACCACCTACTATGTCGGGATCATGGAATATGTCTGGGACGGCGTGGTCTATGATTTTATCGACAACGAATTTTTCTTTACGGCCGGGAATCCCTATACCAATCTAGTCGATGACATTCCGAAATTCTGCTATTTCGGAAAGGCTGCGCTCGCCGCTTTGAACTTCATGGACTGGATACCAGATGTGATTCACTGCCATGATTGGCAGACCGGACTGGTGCCGATCTATCTGAGAGAGAAGTTTTCAAATACGCCGCTTTCCCGTTCAAAGGTGATCATGACCATCCACAATCTCCGTTTCCAAGGCAAGTACGATATCCAAATGATCAGCTATTGGTCGAATTTGCCTATGCATCTGTTCAACAAGGACGTCTTGAAGGAAAGCGTCGACGACGCCAACATGATGAAGGGCGGATTGACCTACTCCAATATGATTACCACGGTCAGCGAGACCTATGCGGGTGAAATTCAATCGCCAGAGTACGGCGAGAATCTGGACGCGCATCTGCGCTATCACTCCGGGAAGCTGCGGGGAATCGTCAACGGCATCGACTATGATATGTGGGATTCTTCTGCGGACAAGCTCATCCAATCACCGTATGATGTATCGAACGTCCTGAAGCAAAAACGCAAAAACAAGCTGGCTCTGCAGGAAGAGCTGGGGCTGAATCAGGACGAGAATGTGTTCGTGATCGGCATGATCTCCCGGCTGACCAATCAGAAGGGACTGGATCTGGTTAATGCGATTCTTCCGGCTATGATCGACGGAAATACACAGGTGGTTGTTTTGGGTACAGGCGATCCGCAGTATGAAGACTCCTTCCGCTCCTATGAATGGCAGTACAAGGGCAGCGTCTGCGCCAATATTATGTACGACGAAGGACGCGCCCATAGGATTTACGCCGGCGCCGACGCCTTGCTGGTTCCCTCTCAGTTTGAGCCCTGCGGCCTGACGCAGTTGATCGCAATGCACTACGGAACCATCCCGATCGTTCGCGAGACCGGCGGCCTGAAAGACACCGTACTGCCCTACAACCAGTATACCAATGATGGAAATGGATTTTCCTTCGACCGCTATGAAGACGGTCTTCTGCTGGACGCAGTCAACCGGGCGAAAACGCTTTACTTCACAGAGCGCGAGCGTTGGGATGAAATGGTCCAAAGAGATATGCAAAAAGATGTTTCGTGGGAGAATTCCGCCAAGAAATATCGCCAACTCTATGTGGATTTGACGTACTAAAGAAGTCAGGCAGGGGATGGAAAACTCCATTCCCTGCTTTTTCATCAGAAGCCGGTAGACTTGCTTCTATACCCGATGGAACAAAGATATGGAAATATCCGTTCCAGGTCCCAGGAGTTTGCCCTGTGGGTATATATACAGAAGTTTATTTTCCATCCGGAACCGTACATGAAAACGAATTCCACACCACAAGCGAGCGGCATTTCGTTTGGGATATGGTAAAAGAAATGAAGAAATAGGCTCCCACAAATTTCTCTGCAAGAGCCTTGTCATAATAATATTATTCTACTCGTATCATCCCATAGGGACATATCTATCGCCAGGTATTACTCCTTCGTCAACCGGCAGGTCATTCCTCAAAAGATAAAGCCAGAAGTTTTCAACTGCCCTTTGTGGTGCCTCCGGCGTAAGTTCCATACAATCCCTCTCACTATTGATTCGGAACCACGCTTCATTTTCCATCCAGACTAATGACGAGCAACGGAGAGTATCCGTTCAATCCGTGAATCGTAGTGTCGTGCCATTAGGCGGGATCCTTTCCGTTGAGGTCAATCTACCAAATGAGGTCAATCTACCAAATGTTTTTATTTCACCACACAAATCTTCTGATTCCTGCTATTGGGCTTATCGGGATATAAATATACGACTTCTCCCGACTCCAACAACTCGCTGATCGCATCTCTTAAGGTATCGGTTCTCCTTTTATATCCTAAGACATGGGCGATCTCATTCGTAGACAGATCTCCCTTGTTCCTTAACACTTCAATAACGAACTTCTTAATCTCCGCTTTCGTCCTCCTATGCTTGCCACCCTGTCTGCTGTTATTTTGTTCAGACTTATTACTAATTTCATTGGATTCATTTGAGGTACCTTCTGCATCAATCGCTACAGTCGAAGCTGTATCATCTATTCTTTTAAGAAAAATGGGATGTATCGGCAATGTGACTTGAAAATAATTTCTATCCCCATCTGTTTCAAATACCGGAAGCCCCGAACCGTTATTCCACATTGCTTTAATAATCAGTGGTACTCCCGTGTTTCTACCCTCTACAATATTAAGTTCCTTTAAGAAATCTCCAATTCGCCTGTTCCTATACCTTTTTGAAACAAGGATTCGGTTCCGCAGATTCTCGTCACTGATTGAACGGTCTGGTCCAGGTATACTGAGTATCTCCATCTTCTCAGGAGTTATCGTAACCGTGATTGGCTCATGTATCTGATATGACTTGTGATAGACGGCGTTACTCAAAGCTTCCTCAACCGCCGCATATGGCCAGTTGAAATTTCTAATTGCCAGCTCATCATTTGGGACTTTCGTAATATGTTCTTTGATAATGTAATTCTTGATATAGGCCAATGCCTCGCGAAGCTGTTTATCAAGCGGTCCAGAAAAGGATTTCTCCGTCATATTGATTCCCGTCGGATCTGGCTTATCCACGACCTCAATAACAGAATAGGGGAAATACTCCTCAGGATGCTCTGTAAAGAACATTAACCCAACATTCAAAGGTTTTCGATATTCTGAAGGTCCTCCGACGAGATGCATGTCTGTGGAAACTGCCTCTATCGGTCTCTCCAAGGCAGTAACATATAAATCACTTCCGACCGCGCGAAGATAATCCGCAAGCAGTGTCGGTCTCATATCGTCTATATTTGCATTATAGTTAATACGATCATCATACGGCACATTTCTTGCCATCGACACTAGCTCCCTCTCATCCAGCTCATTTGCCTTCAAGGTTCGGGAACCTTTCCGAATGTAGTATGATCTGTTGCTTTTCTTTCCACCTTTCTCTGTATACAGTCTTTCAGGACAGTTATATGGTCTCTCCTCACCCCCAGGCGCCCAAAGCACGAGTATTTCCTTGCCATCAATGGTATAAGGCTCAATTACCGGAATATATCTCGGCTTTATCAAGTTGCACTTATTAATAATGTCAAGCTGTATCTCGTCTATTGAATCGGGATCAAGACCTTTGACCGGCAATACCGGACGCCCATCGCCCTCTTCTACCCCGACTAAAACATAGCCTCCGCCCATATTATCAAAATCATTTGCGAACGCCGAAATTGTATGCACTACCGGCTCTGGGTTCCAATCCCCCTTATATTCAATCCTTGTCCTTTCCACCTTACGCTGATGGAGTAAGTCATCTATGTTTATAGGTAAAGCCATCTCTCGTGTTCCTCCCTTTTCTTCCCTCGTCGCATTCAACTGCTGAGATACTAAGATATCCGCAGCATAGAAGCTTATTCGTTGAGAAGGAACATAGAGGACTCGTTATGCTTTATTTTTGGAGGCTTATGAAAACATTACTTGCCCTCTAACTCCCCTTAACTTGCCCTTATTGTATCGAAAGGCAAGTTAAAAGGCAAGTTATTTTTAAGGCAAGTAGCGACATCGAAACAGGATCAGGAGGTATGTACAATGACTATCGATACAAACACGGTTGTTTCCATTTCTGAAGCCAACCAAAACTTCTCGAAGGTCTGCCGCATGGTCGATAATCTCGGCAAGGCAGTCATTTTCAAGAACAACTCGCCCAAGTATATAGTGCTGGAGTTTTCAGTTGCCGAGCGGGCTGAGGCATCCTTTGGCAATGCCCTCTCCGAAGGCAATACATCTTATGTTCCTGCTTCAGATGAAGAAGTAAAAACCATTTCCGCACAGCTTATGGAACAGAATGATGCCGCATATAAGGAGCTTGCCAAATGAAAATACTCACAAAAGAGCAGATCCTCGATTATCACAAAGAGCTTATCAACCGTTATGGCGACTCCCACGGAATTAGGGACGAAAACTGTCTGTCTCATGCGGTTTTCCTAATCCTATTGTACTCGACAGAGCAGGTGAAAGCGTTTCCTTTGATCTTGGCTTTACTGAATATGACAGCATTGGCAAAATAACTCTTTCGATCATAATCATAAACGTCAAGGAGTTTTCATAATACTTTTAATATTTTACGGATTTCCTTGATTATTATCCCTTCCTTCTCATTCAGGTCTTCTCTACTTTTACCAACCGTTTCAATATATACCTTCAACTTTTGCTCCGTTCCTGAAGGCCGGACAATGAATCTGCTCCCGTCCGAAAAGCGGTACTCCCTCACTTCAGATGCGGGAAGTCCATAAACGCCATTTGAATAGTCAATACCTGATATCAGCTGAAGCCCATCAAAATTTTTCATAGGCCACGTAAATCTTTTCATTATAGCATTCATATGAAGAATACCTTCCCTGCCATCAAACCGGAAACTATGCTGCGTGTTCAAATAATATCCGTATTCCTCATACAATTCCTCCATCCTGTCAAATAAGGTCATGTTCTTTCGCTTATAATACTCAGCCACCATGGCAATCAAAAGAGCCGCATTTACCCCATCCTTGTCTCGAACCGTCTCATTCGAAAGGTATCCACAGCTTTCTTCCATTGCAAAAATAAAAGTCTCATCACTTCTTAATTTATCAATCTGTTCGCCGATATATTTAAATCCGGTTAGCGTATTTATAACCCTGCACCCGCACTCAACCGCTATTTTTTCAGCCATAGAAGTGGTGACTATCGTCTTCATGAAAACCGGATTCGGATACCGCTTCCCTTGATCGCAGATAAAATCCAGAATCAGCACCCCTACTTCGTTCGGATTCAGTACCCTGTACTCATCGCCTCTCACTTTTGCAGATACTCCTATCCGATCGCAATCCGGATCTGTGGCAATGATTATATCCGCGTCTATTTTCCTTGCATAATCATAAGCAAATGCAAGCACTTCCGGTTCTTCCGGATTTGGATTCGGGCATGTTGGAAAATCACCATCTGGCTGCTCCTGCCCCGGAACCGTGTCTACATTCTTGAAGCCTGCCCTATGGAATGTCTCTGCAACCAGCCTGTATCCTGTCCCATGCAATGGTGTATATAGAATGGATATGGTTTTCTCCGCCGCATCGATGTAGGATGCCCGGATCACTTCATCGATATACGAATCACATAGTTCTTTGTGGATATATCCCGCAAAACAATCCTTGTAATCGAAGGATTGCCATCCCACAAGACGAATATATTTATGTATCTCTTTTGGTGCTTCGTCCGTTATTTGGCAACCTCTGTCATCATAAACCTTGTATCCATTATACTCCTTTGAATTATGGGATGCTGTGATCACTACACCTGCCGAAGCGTCCATTCGTCTCACAGCAAAAGAAAGCATAGGCGTTGGTACTGGTCGAGGAAATAGAAAAACTTTAATACGATTATGCTCAAATACTGACGCAGCCTTGATAGCAAATTCCCTAGATTGATGCCTGGTATCATATGCTATGATGACGGACGGCTCAGTAAAGCGCTGATTAAGATAATCAGATAATCCCTGTGTCGTTTTTGCCACAGTATAACTATTCATCTTATTGGTTCCGGCTCCCATAACGGCTCTTATTCCACCAGTTCCAAAATGCAAATCAGAGCAAAAAGCAGATTCTATCTGATCTGAGGATAACTTCTTTAGCTCGTCTGTCATCAGCCCCAAAGTCAGCCAGCGGTTATAACGGTCTTTGGCCGTCCAGTCCCAGTCAAAGCACTCGTCATCTTCTTCCATTAATTTGTCTCCCACCTGCACTTCGATCATATGAAGATCCGTCAAAGCCCTCGATGCGTGCTTGACGCCGACTGGTACTATGACGGTATCTCCACGACAGACGCTCCTTACTTCATCATCAAGAATCACCTCTCCCTCGCCTTCTACTATTACCCAAGTTTTGGACCTATGTTTATGTCGCTGATAAGAAATTTGCTCCCCGGCTTTTATTCTAAGATGTTTCGTGAGTGACCTGCTGCTACCATCATTACTTACCTGATAATCCAGCACTTCAAATTTACCCCATGCCTTCTTCTCAACCATAGGACGTTGATCATCTACATAATCCTTCAAATAACTGCTCTGATGCTTATCTGTTACAAGAATCCCGTCCGGAGTGGCTGCGACAGCGACATTTTCTAATCCCAAGGCGATTAGAGGAATTTTCAATTCATTGATAACATGCGTGTTTGTGCATTTCTCTACCTTTGCGTTTCCAGATACGGCATCCTCCATCGCCTCTGTCAGCGTATTCCATGTGCCAAGATCCTTCCATTCACCATTGTACCTAACCACCTTGATATCGGTTTCTTTCTCCACAATAGCATAATCAAAAGAAATCTTTGGAAGGGAACTATAGTGATTGAAAAGAAAGTCATAGGCACTCGATCCATACTGTCTTTCTGCTATATTCAGCACATAGGAAAGTTTGAAAGCAAAAACTCCGCCATTCCACAAAGCATGCTGTTTGATCAGCGCCTCCGCTTCTTTCTCTGACGGCTTTTCCTTAAAAGATTTGACTTTATCGACAAGATATACACTTTCAGGAATAATGTACCCATATTTTGCACTTGGATATGTAGGCTCTATTCCCATTAAAGTCAGACTACATCCCTTCTTTGCTTCTTGGTCGAGCATTGATATCATCTCGAAGTAGCTTTTATCCGTATATGGATCAATAGGACATACCACAACTGTATCGTCAGCTTCAACTCCACACTTTTCTTGTAAGTAAGATGTTGCTAATGCAATCGCAGGAAATGTGTCGCGTCGATCTGGCTCAATCGATATCTCTGCTTCACCAATTTGCGATCTAATATTTGCAACCTGGCTTTCTGATGTCGCAATAATCAATTTCGCATCTGGACTGATTTCCTTTATCATACGATACATCCGTTGCACCATAGATTCATGGATACCATCTGGTCCAGGTAGTACCTTCAAAAATTGTTTTGATCTGACTTCGTTTGACAACGGCCAAAGTCTTTTTCCCGATCCACCTGAAAGTAGTATGATGTTCAAAAATAATAACCCCTATCTCTCGATTCGCATTGGTTTATTCAGGAAATCCTCATAGGCAAGTCTTATCCCATCTTCAAGTTCCGTTTTATAAGTCCACCCAAGCCTTGTTGCTTTGCTTGTATCCAGCAGCTTTCTCGGCGTGCCATTGGGTTTGGAAGTATCCCACAATATTTCACCCTCAAATCCTACAACTTTAGCGACCAATCCCGTCAGTTCTTTTATACTGATTTCTTTTCCGCTTCCTCCATTGACAGTCTCATTTCCACTGTAATGATTCATTAAAAATACGCAAAGATTCGCCAAATCATCCACATATAGAAATTCACGAAGCGGACTACCATCACCCCAACACGTTACTTTTTTTGCCCCTGATTCCTTCGCCTCATGAAACCGTCGTATCAACGCTGGCAAAACATGGCTATGCGTTGGGTGATAGTTGTCGTTGGGCCCATAAAGATTGGTTGGCATTACAGATATGAAATCTGTATTATACTGGCGATTCAAATACTCGCAGTATTTCAAACCACTGATTTTCGCTAATGCATATGCCTCATTTGTCGATTCCAAAGCGGATGTCAGCAGACACTCCTCCCTCATCGGCTGTGGTGCAAATTTGGGATATATGCAGGACGAGCCCGTGAAAAGTAATTTTTTTACACCGGTATTACTCGCTGCATGGATGACATTCATCTCCATCATCATATTTTCATACAGAAAGTCAGCTGGAGATTCATTATTTGCTACAATACCTCCAACTTTCCCAGCAGGATGAAATACATAGTCTGGTTTTTCGGCATAAAAAAAAGCCTCTACAAGCTCCTGTCTTGTCAGATCCAACTCATTGTGTGATCTAGTAATGATATTTTCATATCCATGCCGCGCTAATTCCCGAACTATCGCTGACCCAACCATTCCGGTATGACCTGCAACATAAATTTTTGCACTTTTCTCCATCATTATTTCACCGCGTCCTCTCCAAGTGTTCCACTACGTTGGTTCGGATATGTTCTTTCTCCTTCTCAACGGCAATGCTTTCCATATCATGTTCAACCATGAGCTTCACCAACTGTTCGAACGAAGTATTCCTTGGATTCCATCCAAGGTTTTCTTTGGCATTTGAAGGATCTCCCAGCAAATTCACTACGTCTGTCGGACGATAAAACTCTTCAGATACTTCAATTAAAATTTTTCCAGTATCTTTATCATATCCTTTCTCGTCAACTCCCTCTCCCTTAAACTCCAATTCAATACCAACGAAATGAAATGCAAGTGTGGCAAATTCTCGAACAGTATGCTGTTCGCCTGTCGCAATTACATAGTCATCCGGCGTTTCCTGCTGAAGCATTAGCCACATACATTCAACATAATCTTTTGCGTATCCCCAGTCTCGAAATGACGATAGATTTCCCAAAAATAACTTATCCTGCTTCCCTTGCGCAATACGACATGCAGATAATGTAATCTTCCTCGTTACAAATGACTCCCCCCGCCTTTCTGATTCGTGATTAAATAGTATTCCGTTGCATACATACATATCGTATGCCTCACGATATTCCTTCGCGATCCAGAATCCGTACTGCTTCGCTACCGCATATGGACTGTACGGGTGGAATGGCGTGGTCTCCGACTGAGGCACCTCTTCTACCCTTCCATAAAGTTCCGACGTTGAAGCCTGATATATCCTACAAGTCTTATCCACCCCCGTTAGTCTCACAGCCTCAAGAATTCTGAGCACTCCCATTGCGTCGACATCTGCCGTGAATTCTGGCTCATCAAAAGACACCTGTACATGGCTCTGTGCCGCAAGATTGTATATTTCATCCGGCCCAACCATGCCGATAATATGTACAAGGCTCAGGGAGTCCGTCATATCCCCGTAATGAAGATGGAAATCGTCCCTGTTTTCCAAATGAGCTATCCTTTCACGAAAATCCGTGGACGATCTGCGTATAACTCCATGCACCTCATAGCCTTTTTCTAGCAATAATTCTGACAAAAATGACCCATCCTGTCCCGTCACTCCTGTTATGATACATTTTTTTCTTTTCTTATTTTTGTCTAATTCTTTTTTCATTTTATTATTCATTATATTATGGCTCTACTTCCACCCAGTCTTTCGGCCAATCATACTCGTAATGATAATAATATCTTTGGGGACGAACGGTGATGTGTCCAACTCTATTATCCAACCATGCTGCCCAAATCCCGAACGAACTGTTTGTCACAATATGGTGCTTGCATTCACTCATAAGATACATATCGATATAAGCTTCATCACCGCTGCCACCCTCTACAAAATTCACCTTTGATTTCCGAAAA
>JAFUXY010000057.1 GCA_017477005.1 Lachnospiraceae bacterium
GAATATGAAGAGCGCAAAGACCAAGGACGTGAAGACCACGAAGGCGACTCTGACGAAGCTGACCTCCGGAAAGACCTACTACGTGCAGGTACGCGCGTACGTGAAGAAGTACACGACGAACAACATTTCGGACGCTTCTTCGAAGGTTTCGAAGAAAGTGAAATAAGAGGCGGCGAAAAGCGGCACGAAAAAGTAACTTGTAAATGATGTTTTTGGGGGCGGGGATTTTGGTCCCCGTCCCGTTTAACCCCAGCCCACAAGGCAAGGGGAGAGGTTTCGAAATACAAAAATAAATGTAAAGTCTCTTCATACTACGGAACGCATTATCGCCTTGATACTCCGGTCAAAAATTTTCGCAGGCAGTCGAAACGATGAACGAATCGAAGGCCTGCGTTGTATCTCCGCGGCGCCGTCCAAGCGATGGTCTCTCCCCTTGCCTTGTGGGCTGGGGGTTTTCTTTTTTTCGGATTGGTGTGGAAATTTTGACAACAATGCTTTCGTCGATGGAATGTGAAAAACGGCACTTTGCGATGAAATCATTGCCTAAAAGGGATAATTCCTCGCCGACATCCATCGCAAGATAATAATAAAACCTGTTGATATAGTGTCCAGATATCGAGATGCCATCCGCCCGGACTAGATAGCTATTCATATCCCCGCCGGATGCGGATTTGAATACCCTGTGCCTTGTCCTGCCGTCCAGATACCGGATGACTTCATCCCGGTCAAAGGGTCTGTCCGTGAAGTTTTCGACTGATATCACACTGCAGACCGCACCAGTATCGAATGTGGTTCTAATATAGCGGTCTTCCGCAAATCCGCGTAGATACACATAAAAAGCGTTCTTCTGAAATTCTGCCTTAAACAAGTCCCAACGCCTGCCTTTCCCCAATGTTCTTTACCAGGATACGTCCCTGTGGCTTGAATACGGAAAGAAAAATTTTGTACAGTTCCCCGTTGGAATCCGAGGTAGACGCATACGCGTACAGCCGTGTGTGCCTTGGATGTATATCCACATCATCATCTACAATGGAATCGCAGCCAATATGTTCCGTTGAATTTTCTTGTAGTTATAATCTTGAAGCTTTGATTTTTTAACAATTTCATCATAGAACAGCAGCATTCATATAACAAGGTTATACACGAATTTTGCTATATCAGCAACTATTTTATGTAAATATAGACTATGCATGATTAAAGTTCTTGCTATTTTGTGCCGATAACACTATGATAAGGAGCAGAGGGGGTGCCAGACTATGATTACCTATGAAGATAAAGCGTTTAATTCATGGCAAGATGTGGTCAAGGATTATCCGGCGATGTGGGTGGTTTTTGACAAGGTGGATTTCAGGAAGGGACGTGTTCAGTCAGGAAACATCTGGGTGATACTTCCGGATCAGGATATAATCAAGTTTGAGAACGAGCATTCAGGGCATTACGCCTTGTCTTTAAGAACAACGGAGACTGTAGGAGTGGACGGTAATATGGGAGGTTATATTCATGGCGAACTTATTGACGCTTGATATAATCGATGGATACACAAGACCTGTTGTGTTGCTCAAGGAAGATATTACTTGCTTGATTGACACAGGGGCTGATGTGCCGGTGTTTTCCCGTAGTTGAAATCTACCATACGAAGACGGAGTATTCTGTCAGTCCTGTTTATAGTGCAGCAGATAGCCGGATTGTTGAGCGGGTTTATTCGTTTGTGAGCGAAAGAAGGGAATGAGTCTCACAGAAACATGGCCATATAAAGCGGCAATGTTATCCGCTGTCCATCTTCGCCGATATTGCCGTCCACAAGTTTGTAGGCCAGCGGCGGGTTGTATTCTCGTATATACTCATTGAGGGAAATGGTTCTGCCGTGCGAGGATTTCACTTCTACCGGCACAGCGCCGCCGTTCTGCTCAAAAAGAAATTCCAGCTCTTGCGTGCTGTTTTCCTTCCTATAATAGAACATGGTCTTTTCCTTTTTATAAAGAAAGGTAAAAATCAGGTTTTCATAGATTCCGCCTTTCGCCGGACCGACCAACGTATTTTCCAGCAGAGCACGCTGTGATTCAAAGCCGTACATCGCAGTCAGAAGTCCGATATCGGATACATACATTTTGAATTCTGTAGGCTTTTCATAAGCTCGCAATGGCATCATCGGCAAGCTGACATTGTATAGACCGCAGATCAGCCCGGCATCTACAAGCCAGTCGATTGCGTTGTCGTATTTGCGTGCGCTGCCATTTTTTTCCACCGTTTTGTACTGGAATTTTGTGTATTCCTTTGCCAGTTGGCGCGGTATCGACCGGTAGATACTTCGGATCTTTGGTTTTTCTGCATTTTTGGCGTATTTATCAATATCGTCTTCGTACGCCCGCAGCACTTTCTCCTGTGCTTGATGGACCTCTTGAAAATTGTTTGTCGATAAAAAGACATTGACCACATCCGGCATACCGCCTACGAATAGATATTCTCTAAGCAGACGCATATATCGATCGTTTAACGAAGGATCCATCTTTGTTCTTTTGTCAAAATGATCGCGCAAAATGGAGATGGCTTCTTCAGAAACACCCATGGCCCACAGGTATTCTTCGAAATCGAGTGCATGCATCAGCACCTTGCGTTCATAGCCCACCGGAATGGAGATTTCGTCCTGCGGTGCTTCTTCGTCCCGGTAATGGATGCCCAAAAGCGAGCCTGACACAATGACATCATAGTCGTCTTCGAGCGCCAAAAATTTCAATGCCGTCCGTGCTTTCAAGCAGACCTGTATCTCATCCAGGAAGATCAAGGTATTTTTCTTTTCTAATCGAAACCGTGGGAGGGTAAGAGACATCTTTCGATATAGTTCTTCCGGTTCCAAGGATCCTTCGAAAATAGTTCTATATTCCGGGTTTTTTACAAAATTGATGTAGATGTATTGCTTGTAATTTTCTTTTCCGAATTTTTCAATGATAAAGGTTTTCCCAACCTGCCGTGCGCCGTTGACCAGCAGGCATTCCCGTTTTTTTGTCCGCTTCCACTCCGTTAGATAATCGTAGAATTTTCGCTTTAGCATAAGGCTTCCTCCCGTGGGAGCTGCAAACAACGCAGAACAGTTCTACGTATAATATTCGCACATTTATCGGACTTTGTCAATAAAAACGCAACGAATTTGACAGTTTATAAAGTAAAAATTGCAACTTTTCGGACAGTTTACAGAACAGAAATTGCAATTATTCGGATAGTTTACAGAGTGGAAGTTGCAACTTTTCGGACAGTTTATGAAGCAAAAACTGCAATTTTTCGGACAGATTACGCTGTGCCCTTTTCCCATTTTTCGATGCGGCAGGTGTACCTGCCTGATTTTTTCGTGTAATTGATCCCGACAAGCAGGATTTCGCCTGGATAATCCGCCAACGCTCCTGCGTATTGTTTGTGGCGGATCTGCCGGAGCGCGTCGCCCACGTCGCTCCAGTCTCCGGCCTTGATTGCGCTTTCAAAGACCTCTGCTGTCTCCATATTTAGCATAAATGTCTGCTTGGTATAGGCATCGTACCCCAGATATCCCATATGGATCAGGCAGGCAAATACGTCGTCTTTTGAACGGAAATGCGTCAGATCGTTTTGGAATCCACGTACATCCACGCTGCGGCGTTCTCCGGCAAGCAAGCCTATGATGTCTTCCTTGAGTCCGGCAAAATTCAAGGTAATATAATTGTTGACGGAGGAGAAAGCGCCAGCGGACATGGTATTTTTGGCAAAGCGTTTCCACTTCCTTCTGCGTGAAGCCAAAATAAGTCACCAGTTCTTTTGGATTGGTCATCGTATATTCGGCAAAATTGTTCAGAGCCGACTCGCCTTGAATTTTCTTGATCGGCAGAATGCCGGTAAGATAGCCCAAAGCCAAAAACTGTGTAGATTCCCCGGTCTTGAAGAAGCCCCGCAGGTATTGCAGATAATCCAAGATCAGCTTTCTCTCGTCCGGAGCATCCCGTATGATGCAGTCATATTCATCGATAATCACAACGAAGGGATGTCCGTCCTTTTGAAATACTTTTGCTATGGCATCCGGTGTATTCAAAGGCTCTAAATCCTTCAAGAAGGGAAACTCTTCGATCATATCCCGAAGCAGCGCCGCATCCATTGCCGACAGGACATCTCCCGGCTTCTTTGCTCCATAAAAGTACGTTGCTACATCGAAATGGAGCACGTTGTATTGGTTCAAATGTGTCTCAAAATCGGGGTCGTTTGCGATTTCGTATGGCGCGGCTGATTGCAAAGTATCGTTTTTCCGTTCCAATTTTGCTATTTGCATGCCATAATTTTTTGGATTCACATACATGCCCATAGAAACGCCCTCCCTTTTTCATACATTATAATTGAAAGCAGTACTCTTGACAATGTGCTGTGTGCAGGTGGGCGGCGTAAATATTTACTTGGTTCGTGCTCTCGTGGTATACTACAGCCTATGGGTTCGGAAGGAGCTATGGTTGGATATGAAGACAACAACTTTTGGGGGCAGCAGTGGACAGAAATTGAAATATGATGTATAAATAAGGAAAATCAATGCGGGGAAATAATGGAGGATACAAGAGTGGAAGCGATGCCGAAGAAATACGATGTGGTGATCATAGGGGCGGGGCCGGGAGGGATTTTTTCGGCCTATGAGCTGACAAAGCTGGCGCCGGAGCTTTCGGTGGCGGTGTTTGAGGCGGGGCATGTTTTGTGGGATCGCAAATGCCCGATTGACGGAAAACGCGTCACGTCCTGTGTGCACTGTTCGCCTTGCGCGATCATGAATGGCTTCGGCGGGGCGGGCGCTTTCTCGGACGGAAAGTACAATATTACCAACGCATTTGGCGGAACGCTGTACGAATACGTCGGACAGGAGGAGGCACTGTCGTTGATGCGGTATGTGGACGAGATCAACTGCGCCCACGGCGGCGACGTGACGAAGATGTATTCCACGGCCGGTACGACGTTCAAGAAACGCTGCATGCAAAACGGGCTGACGCTGTTGGACGCGTCGGTGCGCCATCTCGGGACGGATATCAATTTCATCGTGCTGGAAAAGCTCTACGATGAGCTGAAGGGAGCGGTGGATTTCTATTTTGATACGCCAATCGACGACGTGGAAGCGGTGGGTACAGAAGGGGATCCGGCGTTTCGGATTCACAGTGGAGAAGCCGCCTATACGGGGCGGTTCTGCATCATTTCCGCCGGACGCAGCGGCAGCAAGTGGATGGAGGGGGTCTGCAAGCATCTCGATGTCCCGACCAAATCCAACCGCGTGGACATCGGCGTGCGGGTGGAGCTGCCGTCTGTGATCTTCGATGATATTACCGATGAATTGTACGAGAGCAAGATCGTGTACCGGACGGCGAAATTCGAGGACAACGTGCGGACATTCTGCATGAATCCTCACGGCATCGTGGTCAGCGAAAATACGGGGGGCATCGTGACCGTGAACGGGCATAGCTTCGAGGACGAGGCGCGCAAGACAGAGAATACGAACTTCGCGCTGCTCGTGTCTAAGCATTTTTCGGAGCCGTTCAAAGACAGTAATGGCTATGGGGAAAGCATCGCCCGGCTCAGCAATATGCTCGGAGGCGGCGTGATCGTGCAGCGGTTCGGGGATCTGGTGCGGGGACGGCGGAGCACGGAGAGTCGGATCGCGGAGGGGACGGTGCGTCCGACCCTGGCGGCGACGCCGGGGGATCTGAGCCTGGTGCTGCCCAAGCGGATTTTGGACGGAATCATGGAAATGATTTATGCGTTGGACAAGATCGCGCAGGGTACAGCGAACGACGATACGCTGCTCTACGGCGTGGAGGTGAAATTTTATAATATGCAGGTGGAGCTTTCGAAGGATCTCGAGACCCGGCACAAGGGGCTGTTCATCATCGGGGACGGGAGCGGCGTCACGCATTCGCTCTCCCACGCCTCGGCGAGCGGCGTGCATGTGGCGAGATATATTATGAAGGAGCTGGCTCAAAGCACCTGATTCGAGAGGTTGTATATGGTAGAAATTTTTTCCGCAGGCGAGGGCGAATATACGGAGAAAAAGTCGAAGTTTTTGGGCGTGGTGGCTTCTGTGAAGAGCGAGGAGGAGGCCGTCGCCTTTCTCGAGGCGAAGAAAAAGCAGTACCACGACGCAAGGCACAATTGCAGCGCATGGCGGATCTGCGGGGCTTCGGGGGAGGTCACTAGCCGCTTTTCAGACGACGGCGAGCCCTCCGGCACGGCGGGAAAGCCGATGCTCGAGGTGCTCGAGGGGGCGGGGGTCGTCAATGCGATTTGCGTGGTGACGCGCTATTTTGGGGGCGTGCTTTTGGGCACGGGCGGCCTGGTGCGGGCTTATACCGAGAGCGCGAAGCGGGCGCTTGCCGCGGCGCAGACGATGGAGCGGCGGCAGGGACAGCGGCTTTCGATCGCCACGGATTATCATGGTTATGGAAAAATCGAATATTTGCTGCGAGCGGCCGAGGTGCCGATTGTAGATACGCGCTATGAATCAGAGGTAATCCTATCCTGCGTCGTGGCGCCGGATCAGAAGGGCCGTCTGGAGGCGCAGATCGTGGAGGCGACGAGCGGCCTTGCGAGGTTGGAGTATGGGGAGGAGACAGGCTTCGCGGTTTTGAACGGGGAGGTGGTATTTTTGTAGCAAAACGGCGAAGAAATGTTAATTTTTGTAGCAAGGGTACAGTTGTTTCAAAAAAATGGAGGTATGTATGAATTTTCCGGAGAAGAAATTGGGGTTTGGTTTTATGCGTATGCCGCTGTTGAACAGCGACGACCAGGCGGCGATCGACGTGCCGCAGCTTGAAAAAATGGTGGACAAATTTTTTGAAAGGGGATTCACCTACTGCGATACGGCGTGGATGTATCACGATTTTATGAGCGAGCCGACGGTGGGTAAGGCGGTGGTCAGCCGTTATCCCAGAGATTCCTTCACGATCGCGACAAAGATGCCGGTGGCGATGCTGCACTCGCATGAAGAAGGCGTGGAGATTTTCGAGAAGCAAAAGGAAAAGCTCGGCGTGGATTATTTTGATTTCTATTTGGTTCATGATATGGGCAGGGCCAATTACGAAAATGCAAAGAAATACGATATGATTCCTTTCCTGCGGGAGAAGAAGGAGGCCGGGGAGATCCGGTGTCTGGGCTTTTCCTGCCACGACAACGCCGAGTTTTTGGATCAGGTGTTGACGGAGAATCCGTTCTTTGAGTTCGTGCAGCTTCAGATCAATTACCTTGACTGGGAGAACGAGGGAATCCAGAGCCGCAAGTGTTATGAGGTCTGCGTCAAGCACAACAAGCCGGTCATCGTCATGGAGCCTGTGAAGGGCGGCACGCTCGCGAAGCTCCCTGACGCGATCGAAAAGCGGCTTCGTGAGGCGCGTCCGGACTGGTCGATGGCGCAGTGGGCGATCCGCTTCGCCGCGAGCCTCGAGAATGTGAAGGTGGTTCTTTCGGGTATGTCCAATGAAGAACAGCTTGAGGACAACACGACGTTTATGAAGGATTTCGTGCCGCTCACGGACGAGGAGACGAAGCTGGTCCTGGACGCGGCGGAGGAGATCCGGCAGACGATCGCGATCCCCTGTACCGGCTGCCGGTACTGCGTCGAGGAAAGCTCCTGTCCGAAGGGCATTCTGATTCCGAATTATTTCGCGCTCTACAACACCGAGAAGCTGCGTACGAGAGAGGACTGGTCGCCGGAGAAGGAGTATTACGCCAATTTCGTCAAGAACGGGAACGGCAAGGCGTCCGACTGCATCGCGTGCAAAAAATGCGAACGGGTCTGCCCGCAGCATATCAAGATCTCCGAATGGATGCCGAAGCTCAAGGTCGAGATGGAGGATAACAATTACCTGATGGCTGAATGAGTATTACAGTAATAAGACAGCCAATCCCATCGTATTTTTGCAAACGTTTGTACGGATTTGTTTGAAAAAAGAGGATTTTCCGTGGACATGCACAAAAACTACCAAAATATTTCAAAAGTTTTCGTAAAAAATAACGAATGTTGCGAGGTTGACATATTTTCCAGTCGTGCTATAATATCGGAGTAACAATTCTTAACAAATTTGTAACAAAAACCAAAACAAAACGAAAAATACGATGGGGGTTTGTTTGATATGAATCGGAATCACAAAGCGGCAGCAGTCACAATGGGTTTGGCGGCAGGAGCGGCGCTGCTTTCCAATGGACTGACGGTTGATGCGGCTCCGGTAGCCGGCGCCACAGCGATGACATCTGCGGATGAGAAAGTAGTAGAGAAAAATACATTTAGCACTGTAGCCGGGGCAAACAAGATCATGGCGGATCTGATCGCTACGGCGGACGAGTTGGTGGCTGAGCGTGAAGCAGCGGCTCAGGCGGACATATTGGCGGAATTGAAGGAGTTCAAGAATGTTGGTATCGCCAACGTGACGGAATATGTGAATGTTCGCAAAAAGCCGAATGTGGACGCGGAAGTAGTTGGAAAGCTGTATGCGAACAACTACGCAAAGGTAGAAAAGGCAAAGGGCAATTGGTACAAGGTGACATCCCGCAACGTAGAAGGCTACGTGAACGGAGATTACCTCAAAGTAGGAAGCAAAAAGGCGGTGCAGAGTGCAGGTCGTATGATCGCAAAGGTCAACGCCGATTCGCTGTATATCCGCACAAAGGCTTCGAAGAAATCAGACGTGTTGGCGATGGTTCCGAAGGGAGACGCGCTGACAGTGATCGATACTTCCAAAAAGAAGGATGGCTGGGTGAAGGTTTCTGTACATGGCGGCGAGGGCTATGTAGCGGCGGATTATGTGGATGTGGCCAGGGTCTATACTTATGGCGAGACGATCGCAGAGGAAACGGCCAGGCTCGATGCAGAGCGTGCGTTGTTCCAAGAGCTGCAGTCTGGCGAGGCTACGGTCGAGGATGTCCGCACCTATGTCAACAACGTACAGAACAACGTAGAAAATACCCAGAACAATGTACAGGCTAGTACGGAGCTTCAAGCGATTGCGACGATGCCGGTAGAGGCTCCTGCACAGACGCAGGCACCGGCGGCTAGTGCTTCCGCGCAGGCTCCGGCTGCGGCTCCTTCTACACCGGCTCCGAGCGCATCGGGCACCTATACGGCACCGAGTGGTTCTGGCGGTTCTTCGGTGGTGGATTATGCTTCTCAGTTTGTTGGAAATCCGTATGTGTACGGCGGCACGTCTCTGACGAATGGCTGCGATTGCTCTGGATTCGTGATGAGCGTATATGGACATTATGGTGTGAATCTTCCGCACAATTCGGATGCGGATTTGAGCGTAGGCTATGGCGTGAGCCAAAATGAGATGCAGCCTGGCGACATCGTGGTGTATTCCGGACACGTAGGCATTTATGCTGGCGATGGACAGATCGTGAATGCAGCGAACTCTCGCGACGGCATCCGCTACTCGAACGTGAATTATGACAGGATTTTGGGCGTACGCCGCATTTTCTAAGAGAGCCATTCAAGGCAAGAGTTTTCTCCTTATACGGATAGCAAACCCCGGTAGAAATACCGGGGTTTTTCGTGTTTGGTTTTGGCTGCAGCACGAAGTGTTCCTCCGGGTGCGGTGTGTGGAAGGGATTTTTGCACAGAAATCATAGATTTTTCACAAAAAACACTTCCTTTTTTTGGCGATTTGTATTATAGTTTTTTAGATACTGTCATTAGAGAAAACCACATATTGATGGTTTTGGATGATGAGATACAAGATTTGGGAAAGTATGGAAAACCACCAGATTGGGTCTTGGGATAGGGCCAGAAGGGAGGAATATGATTTCAAACCATATCCTGCAAAAGACGGTTGACAGTTTGGCACATATTACAAAGATGGATTATGCGGTGTTGGATGCCGATGGGATTTCTTTGGCATCCACTTTTGCGCAGGTGGGGGATTACACGTCCGGGGTGAATGCGTTCGTGGCTTCTACGGAGGACGAGTTGTCGCTGCTGGATGTACATCTCTACAAGGTATACGATGAAAAGCAGTTGGAATTCGTCGTGTTGATCCGGGGAGAGGGAGAGCTGGCGGAGACCTATGGACAGCTTGCGGCCTTTCAGGTTTCCGAGCTTCTGATCGCCTACAAGGAGCGGCTGGACAAGGACAATTTTATCAAGAACCTGCTGTTGGACAATCTGCTTCTTGTGGACATCTACAATCGGGCGAAGAAGCTCCATGTGGATCTGAATGCCCGCAGGGGCGTGATGATCATCGAATGCGGATCGATCAAGGACGGAGATGAGCTTGAGCGGGTGCGGAATATTTTCGGAGGACGCAGTCGCGATTTCGTGACGGCGGTGGACGAGCGCAATATTATCGTTGTGAAAGCGGTGGATTCCGAGAATGGTTATGATGAAATGGAGAAGATGGCCGAGGTCGTCGTGAATTCCTTCGAGGAAAAGAGCGACAAGGTTCGCATTTCCTACGGCACGATCGTCGGCGAGCTCAAGGAGGTCTCCCGCTCCTACAAGGAAGCGGCGATGGCGCTCGACGTGGGCAAGATTTTCTTCAAGGATCACCAGATCATCGCTTATTCGGTGCTCGGCATCGGGCGGCTGATCTACCAGCTTCCGATTCCTTTGTGCAAGATGTTTATCCACGAAATCTTCGAGAAAAAGTCGCCGGACGAATTTGACGAGGAGACGTTGGTGACGATCAACAAGTTCTTTGAAAACAGCTTGAACGTGTCGGAGACTTCGCGGCAGCTCTACATCCACCGAAATACGCTCGTATACCGGCTCGATAAGATACAGAAGAGTACGGGTCTCGATCTGCGGGTGTTTGAGGACGCGATTACCTTCAAGATTGCGTTGATGGTCGTGGAGTACATGAATTATATGGAGAATATGGAATACTAATCGATGGTATCGTTGGTACGCTGACCCGGTGGTTTTGATACGGATGCGGTCAGGCGCTAGGCGGTCGAAGGAGGCGTTTTCTTTGCTATGATAGAATTAAAACGTGTGAGCAAAAAGTATGAGGAGGGCGTGCAGGCGCTGAACGATGTGTCGCTGCACATTGCCCCCGGCGAATTTGTGTTCATCGTGGGGGATTCCGGGTCCGGGAAGTCCACGTTGATCAAATTGTTGTTGAAGGAAATGGAGCCGACCAGTGGGAAGGTCTATGTGAACGGCAAGGACATCGGGCTGATCTCGCACCGGCAGATTCCAAAGTTCCGACGCAATGTGGGCGTTGTGTTCCAGAATTTCCGGCTCTTGCAGGATCGCAATGTCTACGAAAACGTAGCGTTCGCGCTGCGGGTGGTCGAAGCACCGCGAAGCCGGATCAAGAAGCGGGTACCGCTGATGCTTTCCTTGGTGGGGCTTGCGGCGAAGTACCGTTCCCTGCCGCGGCAGTTGTCCGGTGGCGAGCAGCAGCGGGTGGCGATTGCCCGGGCGCTGATCAATGAGCCAAAGATCTTGCTCGCGGACGAGCCGACGGGGAATCTGGACGCTTCGAACGCCTGGGATATTATGAAATTATTGGACGAGATCAACCAAAAGGGGACGACGGTGGTGGTAGTGACCCACAATATGGACATCGTCCGC
>JAFUXY010000058.1 GCA_017477005.1 Lachnospiraceae bacterium
TCACTGGGCTATGAATATACGGCGAAGTTCACGATCAAGGCCTACAGCCCGGACGATGGCACGTTCACGATTCAGTTGGCGAATATCTATGACCCGAACAATGCGGATATTTTGACGACGTATCGGAATGAGACAAAGGCCGTATATTTGAATAATCCGGTGACCACGACAAATGCAACGGCCGGCACAACGACAACGAGACCGGGTTCCTATCCGAGCATGTACAATGGCACGATGACATTTCTTCCGGATGATGTGAGTACACGGTTGACAGTGACAGATGCGAATGGTGTTCAAACGGTATATGTGAAAGAGGGTACTGGGTTTACCGGGTACGAGAAAGTCACGGATACATCGGATACAACGCGTACCTATTATGAGATGGATTCCAATGGAACATTCACTGCTGCGACTACACCGTTGGATAGCAGCAAAACCTATTATGTGCAAAGCGGAACCGGCTTAGCGGAAATACAAGTTGCAAACAGCAGCGACAAGCCCTATGTCTATGCTTATCAGGATGAGGATGGATACACCTATGCGAAGGTGATGAATGAAGAAGAAGTCGATGATATGCTGACAGCGAGGGTGTTTGGCACGGAAGAGGGCAGCGCGCTTAGCTCCTATGCGCTCAAGGATTCGATTTCTTTGGATGAAAACGGCTATATTTCGTTCTATGATTCCGAAAAGGATGAAACCTTCACCTTCAATATGTTTGATTACAATGAGAATCATGGGACGGATTCGACCAAGGTCAATACAATTTATAAGGATGAAAACGGCGTTTACCATATGATGTTTCAGGGAGACAAGGGAACGCTGCAGGAATACGCTCTTTCCAAGATCTTCACCGGCGCCAATGCGGAGGCTATCACGGAGCTGATGGCGGAGAAGGGGACAATGGGTTTTAATACAAAAACCGGCTCCCTGGAGATCAAATACCGCGACACCAACTATGAGCTCGATTTCAACGAGGGCAGCGGTTCTTTTGACCATATTTATCAGGAAGGTACCAACTCGGTCAATCTGAATGTCAAGAACCTGGGCAGCAATTTTGAAAATATCAGCGTGGACTATACAAGCCTGCGTATGGCCAACAACGGCGGCAGCGCGACGGCTTCGATGGATACAGGAAATATCGAGGAGCCGACGCTTGGTACCGGACGCAAGCTCGGGATCATGACAGGGGTGTCTATTTCCCAGAATGGCCAGATCTACGGCGCCTATGACAATGGCACGACGAGGCTTTTGGCGCAGGTAGCGGTCGCGCATTTTGCGAATGCTTCCGGTCTCGAATCGCTGGGAAACAACCTCTATGCCACGTCGCTAAACTCCGGTTCCTTCAATGGAATTGGCGTTGAAATCACGGCGGACGGTGGAAAAATGATGACCGGACAGCTCGAAATGTCCAATGTCGATCTTTCGCGTGAATTTACCGAAATGATCACGACCCAGAGAGGTTTCCAGGCCAATTCCCGTATCATTACTGTGTCGGATACCATGCTTGAAGAGCTGACCAATTTGAAGAGATAATTGGCTCACCACATTTAGTATTTTTCTGCCACATTTTGTTTTTTTACAACAAAATGTGGCGATTTTTTTCAAATTTTTGAAAATGAAGTAGACAAGAAGCATGAAAAATAGTATTATAGTATGCGGTGCGAAACGAATATCTTCGTTTCCTATATATAGCAACATGGAATGATTTGCGATTTTTTTGAAAGGACGGTGAAGGATTTTGGACATTGCAACCCTTGGTGGCTTGCTATTGGGCGTGGTCATGGTTGTTTTCGGTATCGTTTCCGGAGCTGGCGTCAGTGCGTTGGGAAACTTCGTGGATGTACCGTCCGTTATTATTACCATTGGCGGCTCGCTATCGAGCTGTCTTTTCACGAGGAAGATGCCGGAGTTTATCGGAGGATTTACTTCTTTTGGAAAAGCGATGAATGAACCGCAGCCCAACGATCCGGTGGAGATTATTACCCAGATCATGGCGATGGCCAATGTGGCCCGGAAAGAGGGACTGCTGGCCTTGGAAGAGCAGGGACGAAATCTGGAGGATGAATTCCTGCGCAAAGGCATTATGCTCGTTGTCGATGGTACGGAAGCGGATCTGGTGCGAGGCATCTTGGAAAACGATATGGACAATACCTCTGAGCGGCACAAGGCGGTGGCCGGCTTTTGGGAGAAATGGGCAGAGGCAGGTCCGGCTTGGGGCATGATCGGTACTTTGATCGGTCTCGTGAACATGCTGCAGAACATGTCGGATCCTTCTTCAATCGGACCGTCCATGGCCGTGGCATTGCTGACGACCTTGTATGGCTCCTTGATCGCCAATTGGCTGGCGGGTCCTACCGCTATGAAGCTGAAGGAGAATGATGGTATTGAAATGTTGATTAAACAAGTCTCAATCGAGGGGCTTTTGTCAATACAGGCGGGGGAGAACCCCCGCGTGATAGAAGAGAAACTGAAGACATTCATGGCACCGTCTGCCAGAGAGGCTGTCAGTTCCGAAGGTGGTGAGTAAGAGTGGCAAAAAAGAAAGAAGAGGAAGCCCCTGCCGGTTCACCAGCGTGGATGGCGACTTTCTCGGATCTTATGAATTTGCTGCTTTGCTTCTTCGTGCTGTTATTTTCTATGTCATCCGTGGATGCGGCGAAGTACGATCAGGTGGTTCAGTCTTTGTCAGCAGCATTTTCCATTATCAATACGTCCGGCGGGGTGTCGATCACTCCGGGACAATTGATTTCCTCGGGGCTTAGTCAGCTACCAGAATTTTCAAATTATTTCGGCGATACGATGTCCGATGGAAAGAACAACAAGGAAGGGGAAGGCGAAGAGGGGACAGGTACCTTGGGCGAGGACGAGTCGGATGAACACGGCTCTACCGAGCTCCCGGACTATGGCATATCGCAGGATGCGCCAAGGACGGAGGGAGCGACTTCCCAGACCGAGCAGCGCGGAGGGGATACCTCGCAGAACGACCTGCAAAACGGCGCCTCGAGCGACGAAGAGGTGTCTACAGAAGCCGCCGTGGAGTCCTACAGACAGCAGGAGCTTTCTGAATCGGAGCGGATGGCGCAGCAGATTGAAGCCTTGGCGACCCAGTATGGCATACAGGATTTGGTACAGGTGGATTTCAATGGGCAGTATGTCCGGATCACGTTGAACGGCGCCTTGCTCTTTGATTCGGGTTCTGCGACGCTTACTTCTGAGGCACTGCCTTTGGTTGAGAAGATTTCAAAGATCATTGATTATTATGATGGAAGTATCATCGAGATCGAAGGGCATACGGACAATGTTCCGATTCATTCTTCAAAATTCGAAGACAACGACGTGCTTTCGATGTATCGTGCCAAGTATGTGGCGGACTATGTGCGGGCTCATTCTAGCGTGGATCCGGCCAATATTACTTCTTCCGGAAGGGGTTCCTATGTTCCGATTGCGGACAACGGTACGGCGGAGGGCCGGGCAAGGAATCGGCGCGTAGAGATCAAGATATACAATTCGTTCAATTCCGAGGGTGCATCCGGCACATCACAGGAGACATCCGGCCGACCGGCAAGCACGCCCGTACAAACGACAAGCACCAACACGGTTTCGTCTGAACCGGCGCAGCAGGCACCGTCATCGGCAGCTACACAACAAGTAGAAGAGAGTACCACATCAACGGCGGTGGAATTTGAGACGCTGCCGGAGGGTACGAATGCTGAAAGCGGAGGGAACGCCGGATCGGAAAACACAGCATCCGATCTTTCAGAGAATACGGTACAGGGAAGTGCGGTATCGGAGACTACGACGACAGAAAATATGACAAGTGAGGAATAGGTTCCATGAAAAAAAGTCTTTTGACAGTAGTGACATTTGCTTTGATGGTGGCCAATTTGGTGCTGACTATTCTTTTGACGATCAATACGCAGTCAGAGATCAAGAGCGCCAATGAGCTGATCACAAAAGTCTGCGCGGCCATTGAATTGGACGTTGCATCGAGCGACAGCAACGAGTCAACGGTACCGGTAGACCAGACAACGAGCTACGATGCGGTGAATTCCGAAAACAAGCTGACCGTCAATCTCAAAATGGACGAGGACGGAGAGGCACATTTCTGCGTACTCACCTGTACATTGACGGAAAATATGCAGAGCAAGGCGTTTGAGACCTATGGAGAGACGATCGGGGACTATGGTTCGAGGATCCAGTCGATCATCCAAAGCGTGATTTCTTCTCATACCTACCGCGAGATACTTTCGGATCAGCAGGGGGCGAAGGATGAAATAAAGGACAAGATCAATGCGTTGTTTGGAGCCAGCGACTTTATTATTTCGGTGGATTTCCCTAGTATCAACTTCCAGTAAAGACAATGCTTTGCAAATTTTGCTCGATTGTAGTATCGTAAGGAAACGGAGTTCTGTGGGCGGTAGCCTGGCAGGACGGAGGGATCGGCATGAGTGATGTTTTATCTCAGAGCGAGATAGACAACCTATTAGCAGCGTTAAACAGCGGCGAAGTAGATGCGGAAGAAATGAAAAAGGACAAGGGCATCCAGGTCAAGGATTATGACTTTGCCCGTCCTTCGAAGTTCTCCAAGGAGCATCTGCGTACTCTCGAGATTATTTTCGAACACTATGGCAGACTGCTATCTACCAATTTGCCCATTTATCTGCGAAAAAATGTGGCGGTAGAGGTGATGAATTCGGAAGCGGTTACCTACATGGAATTTTCGAATGCGCTTTCGAACCCGGTGCTGTTGGGGGTGATTGATTTTCAACCGCTCAAGGGCAATATCATTATGGAAATGGCGACCAAGCTCGGGTTTACAATAGTGGATCGGATGCTGGGAGGAGAGGGGGCACCCCTCGAAAAAGTCCGGGAGTTTTCGGAGATAGAGCTGCTGATTATTGAGAGGGTCATGACATCCTGCGTGGATCTTTTGCGAGAGCCATGGGGGAACGTGCTGGATATCCGACCGCGATTGGAGCGGATTGAGACCAATTCGCAGTTTGCCCAGATTATTTCGCCGACGGAAATGATTGCGATTGTGACGATTTCGGTTTCTATCGGCGAGGTTGAAGGATTGATCAACATATGCTTGCCGTATTTGGTGCTTGAGCCTGTGATGGACAAGCTCAATACCAAGTTTTGGTTTTCGAATATATCAGACAATACTCAGGAGGCGGATTCTGAAGATATCGAGAATCTGATCAGCAAGGCCAATGTGGCCGTGACAGCTATTTTGGGAGGACTGTCGCTGAAGGTCAGTGAGTTTACCGCATTGCAGGTCGGGGATATTATTACTTTGGACCGAAAGGTGGACGATGAACTGGATATCTACATCGGAGACGTCAGAAAATTCACCGGCTTGCCGGGATCCAGCGGCAAGAATTATGCGGTGTGCATCACACAGGTAATAAGGGAGGACCAGGATGGGTGATACAGAACTCTCCCAGGAGGAAATCAACGCCCTGTTCAATGAGGTGTCCGGGGGAGGGGCATATGTCGGAGGCGGATGAATCAATTTAGGCGATTCTTTGACACCGAAGGAGATGGATATTATAGGTGAGGTTGCCAACATAAGCATGTGCACTGCTGAGACAA
>JAFUXY010000059.1 GCA_017477005.1 Lachnospiraceae bacterium
AAAGCAGCCAAGGAGCACGGCGATGAACACATTTCCTGACAATATTGCCGCCAGCACGGACAGGGAATACATGCCAATATACACGGACAGCATCACCAAAAACCGGGCCGCCATCGCCGCAGCCATCCTTGGCATTGCACCGCCACAGAGCGTTACGACCAGTATCTCGCAGACAGTTCCCGCCCCGAATACGACCGCATAAAGCCCGATTCCACTGCCAAAATGGAGCAGAAACCGCTTCGAAAAGGCCATCGGCTGGCTCTCATAAAAATCGACCGAAGGACGTTTGAATAAGTAGGAAAAGCCTTCGATCCCGGTGAACGGCGCCAGGCCAACGAGGATACAAAACCCCAAAACGAGGGACGCGCCAAACCAGGCCGTCGCGCTTTCTTGCATATGCAGCGCGAGCTTTTTTCCTGCAATACCGGCAGAAATCTGACTCATCCGATAGCCGCCAAGGTACAGCGCCGGGACAAGTATATGATAGAGCAGCGCCGTCAACGCATGGATCGCCACCACCCACGGCCGGTTCCGGAAATGGGTCAGCAGCAAAGAGACAATTCCCCGGCTGCGTTCATTATTATTCTCCAATGATTTTTTGAATATCATAACCCGCTACCTCCGTTTCACAGATAAAGATTTCCTCCAAGGTCAAAGGCAAAATCTCATACCATAATACCTCCGCCGCGCCAAAGATTTCCTCGATTTCTTCGGCATTCTGGCGAACCGTGTACACATGGAGCCGTCCCTGCGTCCGGTGATCCATCTGGTTCAACTTTTCCTCCACCGCAGCGCGGGCTTCGTCGCTTTCAAAGACCGCCTGCACCTTTTGCACGCCGATTTTCAGATCCTCGAGATCCTTCGACAGCAGCACGCCTCCCTGATGCAGCAGACCCACATGGTCGCAGATATCCTCCAATTCCCGCAGATTGTGGGAGGTCATCACCGTGGTAAGGCCTCTGTCCTCCATCGCCTGCGCCATCAGGCTTTTGGCGGCCTGGCGCATCACGGGATCAAGCCCGTCGAAGGTCTCGTCGCAGAACAGATATTTGGTGTGCGAACACAGCCCCAGCAGGATCGCCAACTGTCGTTTCATCCCTTTGGAAAAGCCATTCACCCGCCGCTTTTCATCCAGCCCAAACCGCTCCATCAAGCGATGAAACTCTTCCATTGAAAAGTCCGGATAGACTCCGGCAAAATACTTTGCCATATGCCCGGCGCGGCAGTTGGCGAAAAAATAGGGCTCTTCGGAGACAAAAAAGAAGGTCTGTTTCGCCGCGGGATTGTCCCATACCGGCATCTCGTCGATGCGGATTTCTCCGGCATCCGGCCGCAAAATCCCGCAAAGAATCCGCAGCAGCGTCGTCTTTCCGGCGCCGTTGGTGCCCACCATTCCGAACACCTCGCCCTCCTTGATCGAAAGGGTCAGCGACTCCAGAGCCTTGTGGTCGTCGTAGGTTTTGCTCACCTCTTTGATTTCAATCATAATGTGTCCTTTCCTCCTGTTTCCGGACGGAACCGCTCTTTGTCCGCGTTCTTCGTCCCGTTTTTTCCTGCGGCCTTTATCCCGTTTTGTCCTGCGGCTTTATGTCCCGCCTCTCCCCGGGCCTGTTCAAACAAATCTGCTTCATTGAACCCAAGCGCGCGGCTCTCCCGAATCAACTGTGAAAACCCTGTCACCAATTCTTCTTCTTTTTTCTCCCGCAGCGCGGCAGCGTTGCAGACAAAGTTCCCCCTGCCTTTCACGGAATAGATGAAGCCGTCCATCTCCAGGCTCCGATAGGCTTTCTGCACCGTATTTGGATTGGTGGAAAGCTCTGTCGCCAGACTGCGGACGGAGGGCATCTGTTCGTCCTCCTGCAGCACGCCCAATAGGATCATTTTCTCAAAATGGGAGGCGATCTGTTCATAAATCGCCCGAGAATCCCGATAGTCTATCACACCCAAATCTTGGTTGCACCCCCTTTCTGCGGATTGGTTGAATTACTGTACTATGATTGTTAGTACAGTTATAGCACGATCTGAGTGTAATGTCAACTGTTTTTTCACCTGTACGGTTGCAATTTTTCTACCTGGCACAAAAATGTTCAAGTTCTTTGGTGACGGCTCCTAATGTGTATGCTATACTATGCTTGCGAACGAATAGCGGCCACTACGACAACTATTGGGGCAGAACCTCCTCCTATGAAGTCATTTCTGATCGGATCAACGAAAATTTTGACGGAACAAAGGATGCCGTTATCCGAATGCTCGCAGGAGAGGAGGTGGATGTCAATGTGACGACCTTCCTAAACACTATGACCAACTTCGAATCCATGCACGACGCATTTACCTACCTCATCCATACGGGTTATCTGGCCTACGATTTCGAGGCAAAAACCTGCCGGATTGAAAAACTCGAAAAAGAAGCCGCTGAAAAAGAAGCCTGAGATTTTTTTCAAAAAACACTTGCATTTTCTTTCGATTCATGTATAATGTTAGTCGTAGCTAATGTTAGAGAAAGCTAACACATAGCCTCCAATACATACTTTTCATACATACTTCAACAAAAACCGCCCGGGAATTGGGCGGTTTTTTGTGTGGATGGTTTGTGTGGATGGTTTGTGTGGATGGTTTGTGTGGATGATTTAATCATTGCGGTTTTGACATTAGGCACTTGGGACATTGTCGACTCAAAACTGTTTTCTTTGCCATTTCTTTTCCAGTTCTTTGTTCCATCGGGTATAGACATCTTTCGCTCGGAGGGGTATACTTTCGGGAGTGCGAAAACGCACTCCCATCAGCGGTTTGTTGGAAAAAACCCGCACATAGCATACAGGACGATAATCGATTCACCAACGGTTCGACACGAAAAGGCAGGGATTCTATGAAATATCGACATGAATGGAAGTATCAGATCAGCGCGGCGGACCATCTCGTGATCCGGCAGCGGGTGCGTGCTGTGATGCACAGCGACCCCCATGCCACAGATGGAAAATACGCTATCCGCAGCCTTTATTTTGACAACCAAAAGGACAAAGCTCTGCGGGAAAAGCTCGACGGTTTCAACCGGCGGGAGAAATTTCGCATACGATTATACAATCTGAATACCTCCGTTATTCATTTGGAGAAAAAGAGCAAATTAAATGGTCTTGGAACAAAATATTCTGCCTCGCTTTCCGCAGAGGAAGCCCAGTCGATCGTAGACGGAGACCTCGAATGGATGATGGATTCCGACCGCTCCTTGGTGCAGGAACTATACATCAAGATGCGTTCACAGGGGCTCGCTCCAAAGACCATCGTAGACTACGAGCGGGAGCCGTTCATCTACGAGCCGGGCAATGTCCGCGTGACCTTTGATTATCATTTGCGAACAGGACTTGGATGCACGGACTTCTTGAATCCGGACACTCCAATGATCGCGGCAGGCGACGTGCCGATACTGATGGAGGTCAAATGGGATGAGTTTCTGCCGGACATCATCAAGGATTGCGTGTACACGCCAGGTCGCCGAGTCGGCGCCTTTTCAAAATACGCGCAATGCAGAATCTACGATTGAAATTCGTTCGCAAGCGTGGTATAGTAGTAGCGTTGCTTTTTTAATAGGAAGAAACTCGGGGGAAAAGCTATGGATATCGGCGAAGAAGTTGACAAAATTCTAAAGGCAGACAAGACTATGATCCACATTGACATCGGAGTGGGTCCCCCGGGGTTTTTCGATGTTTCAAAATCCGTTGTGGTGACATGGGGGATTATCGCTTTCTGCCTTGTCCTGTGCCTGTTTCTGACCTCTGGTCTTCGGATTGACCATATTTCACGGAAGCAGGCCGCCATCGAATTGGCGATTATGAAGCTGCGGGATATCGTAGAAGGGATGCTGGGACCGGAAGGGCGACCCTACGCCGAGTACATCATGACGGTTCTGGTGTTTTTGGGCATTTCGAATATGATCGGTCTGATCGGGCTGACGCCGCCGACGATGGATCTGAATGTGACGGCTGCCTTGGCGCTGATGAGCATTGTCCTCGTGGAACTGGCAGGCATCCGGCAAAAGGGCATGAAGCTATGGCTTTCGGATTTTGCCGATCCTATTCCGGTAATATTGCCGATGAATATTTTGGAGCTTGGCATCCGGCCGCTGTCGCTCTGTATGCGACTGTTCGGGAACGTGCTCGGCGCTACGGTGATTATGGAGATGATCAAGGTCGTGATCCCGGTGCTGCTTCCGGCACTGCTCAGTATGTATTTTGATGTATTTGACGGGCTGATCCAGGCCTACGTGTTCTGCTTCCTGACCTCCCTCTACATTGCGGAGGCCACCGAGGAAAAGGAGCGGGAGACTGCGGAGGAAAAGGCCGAGAGAAAACGACTGGCTGCTGAGGCCAGAGCCGCCCGGCGGGCAGAGCGAGCCAGGAAGCGGGCCGAAGAGGAAAAATTCGACGCAATGGCGTTTTATCGCCGTCTGCTGATGCTTCCACCGAAGGAGTCACTTGCGTAACTATATAGAAAGAAGAGGAGGACAACATTTATGAGCTTGA
>JAFUXY010000060.1 GCA_017477005.1 Lachnospiraceae bacterium
CTGCGGTACAGAGCCATCGTCGGAGCGTGGTTTTCTCTTATAAAATCCATATCGCCTTCATTACCGGCGATTTCCAAAAGCCTTGCTTTTTCAGACAAATCGTAGGCCCCGATTACCTTTGCTGTGCTCTTCAAGGCATGCACCTTGATCGTATAATTGGGAATATCCTCGCTCCGATACAGCTCCTCGATCTCGTCCGCCTTCTTTTCGATAGAGTCCCGGAAAAAGGCCAGCGTCTTTACATAGAGGTCAAAAGAACCCGCATACTCAATCCCGTCGTCAAGGTTAATAATCCCTTCGTCCCTCAGCCTTGCCAGTGCGGCGTTCTCATCGGATCCGTTTTCGTCCTTCGGATTTTCCGGCGCCGCATTCCCCTCCGATTTTCCTTCCTCTTTTTCGGAAAGCGTATTCTCCTTCAGTTTTTCTTTGGGAAGATACTTTCTCAGCATGGCTTCCAGACGTTTTCCATTGACCGGCTTTTCCAAATAATCATCAAAGCCCGCCCGGATGCAGATTTCCCTCTCTCCCTCCACGACATTGGCCGTCAACGCGATGCTGGGCGTGTTCTGATTCATGTTTTCCGAATCGCTCTTTATATGGGAAAGCAGCTCCACACCGTCCATCCCGGGCATACGGTGATCGATCAGCAGGACATCGTATTTTGTTTTATTCAGGAGCTCTAAAGCCTGCGCTCCGCTGGCCGCCGTGTCCATCTGCACCTTGGTCTGTTCGAGAAGCCCCGTCAGCACCATCAGATTCATCTCGGTATCATCCACATAAAGCAGCTTCGCATCCGGCGCCACAAATTCAGGACGATAAGAGCTGTGCTTGAGCGCGACCCGCTCCGCAGAATACTCATAACGCCCGATCTTCTCCCAGCTCGCTACCTTCTGCTTCACGATAAAGGAAAACTCGCTGCCGCTTCCATAGACGCTCCTGATGGCAAGCTCGCTTTCCATAGCGTCGAGAATCTGCTTGACAATGCTCATCCCCAAGCCCGTTCCCTCGACCGTTCGGTTCCTGTCTTCATCGAGCCTTTCAAACGCCTTGAACAGCCTGTCAATCTCCTCCTGCTTCAACCCGATGCCGCTGTCCTTGACGCACACCTTCAGATTGATGTAATCCTCGCCGGCCTTCTCAAATCCGATGATCAAATGGACAAAACCGGTATGCGTATACTTCACGCCATTTGTCAGGAGATTGATCATGACCTGCTTCAATCTGGTTTCATCGCCGATCAGCATCTCCGGGGTCTTTCGGTCGATCCGCACATCATAACTAAGCCCCTTGCTCTCCGCTCGTTCCTTTATCATCATATTCACGTCCGTGAGGAGGGTAGCCAGATGGTACGCGTCATTTCGCAGCTTCAATTTCCCGGCTTCCATTCTGGAAAAATCCAAAATGTCGTTGACGAGACAGAGCAGGGAATTTGCAGAGCTGTTGATGCTGAATGCGTATTGCAGGATTTTGGAATCTTTGGCCTCTCTGGATATGAGCTCGCCCATTCCCATAATGCTGTTGATCGGCGTTCGGATCTCATGAGACATATTTGCCAAAAACATCGTCTTGGCTTTGGAAGCCTCCTCCGACTCCTTCCTGGCTTTGTAGAGCTTTCTGGTTGCTCTGATTTCCAAAAGCGAGAACACCAAAAACACAATCAGTATCGCCCGATACTCATACAAATAATCCCAAAAATCCTTTTGATACAATTTTCTGGAAGTGTAATCCAGGATAATCGCCTTCCGTTTGGTATCCGGCAGCTTGGCAATGCCGTCATTCAGACGCTTGATAATCGCCCGTCCCTGCGGAGTGTCCACCGCTCCTGCCCTGAAATCCATTGCAAACATAGCGGAAGGATGCACCACCAAATCCGAATAAGACGGCTTCTGCAGCAGATAATTCCATACATAGGAATTGTGCAGCAGCGCATCCACCTCGCCCCTTCGCAGCGCCTTCGCGCACTCGTCCATATTTTCATAAAGGGTAATACGAATCCCCGGAAACAACCGGCTCACCGTTTCGGCGGCCGCTCCCATAGAATGAAACATGCCGACCCTGAGTCCGTTGATCGGCGGAAGCTCCCGATTGCTCTCGGAAACAAGCATAAAAGGGGTCTCCATCAAATTTTCGGAAACAATCGTTGCCTTCCCGGCGGTACTTGGAACAGCGCTTCCGAATGGCATCAGAACATCGTACTCTTCGTTGTCCAACGAGTCCTTCAGGGTGGGTTCTTTCGTGGGTACAAAGGAAACCTCATACCTCTCTTCCTCTACCACAGCGCGCATCAGATCCACTCCGATACCAACAATATCTTTTGAATTGGGATCGACATAAAAAACAGGGGAGCGATCCGCAGGTACTCCCACTACGATCTTTTGTTTGTCTTTCAGATTTGCCCCGAAAACAGGCTCAACGAATAAAAGCGCAAGAATAAAACCAAAAACAACAGACAGCGCCACGCCTGCTGCCACAAAGACCTCAAATCCCGACGAATTGCCTTCCCCACCCTTTGCCATACGTTTCCTCACTCCAGTTTGTGGAACACCGGCTCCATCTTTTCGAAGGTAGCCACGTTTTCAAAACCTATTTCGTCCTTCAGTATAGCACAAGCGTCCTCGAAATGATATCCCAGGTATTCTTTTTTGTGGGCGTCGCTGCCAATGGTAATGATCTTTCCGCCCAGATCCTTGTACAGCCGAAGGATCGCCCTCGAGGGCTGCGTATCGGAAAGCCCATACTTCCAACTGGAGGTGTTCATCTCTATGCCCTTGTCCTCTTTGATCGCCAGCTCGAGTATCGCGGCAACGATGTCCCTTACCTTTTCAAACGGGAATACCCCCTGCTCATCATAACGCACGATCAAGTCCAGATGCGCCAGGACAGAATAATCTTTGTACAGACGCATCGTCTCCAGGATTTCCTCGTAATACCGGCGGTTGTATTCCTCCTGCGTCCTTCCCGCATGAAAATCGCCCGTCCAAAACTCCTTGTCCTCTACCTGATGCATCGAAAATAATACGAAGTCCA
>JAFUXY010000061.1 GCA_017477005.1 Lachnospiraceae bacterium
GGACGCGGCGGTGGAACTGTCGGAGCGGTATGTGGCGGATCGGTTCTTGCCGGACAAGGCGATCGACCTGATGGATGAGGCTTCTGCGAGGATGCGGATGAGCGCGACGAAATCCGCCGACCATATCTACGCAATGGAGGAAGAGATTCACTCGCTCGCTGAGCAGATGGAGGAAGCGATCATCGACGGACGGCTCGATGATGCCCATGAATACCGCAAGGAGAGGGATCATCTGAAGAACCGGGTCGAGAAACTGCGCAGCCGCCAGGAGCGGCAAAAGCAAAAGATGAAGCTGATCTTGGGCTACGAGGATGTGGCGGACGTTGTTTTCATGTGGACGAAGATACCGGTTTCAAAGCTCGTGGAGTCCGAGACGAAGCGATTGCAGGGGATGGAAAAGACCATCCACAAGCGGGTGATCGGACAGGACGACGCAGTGTCTGCTGTTTCTCGTGCGGTACGCCGGGGACGGGTCGGTTTGAAGGAACCCGGGCGGCCGATTGGATCGTTTTTGTTTTTGGGACCGACCGGCGTTGGAAAGACGGAGGTGTCGAAGGCGCTCGCCGAGGCGATGTTTGGCAGCGAGGACAATCTGATCCGCGTCGATATGACCGAATACATGGAAAAGCATTCGGTGTCCAAGATGATCGGTTCGCCTCCGGGCTATGTCGGCTATGAGGAAGGCGGGCAGTTGTCCGAAAAGGTGCGGCGAAATCCGTATTCGGTATTACTGTTTGACGAGATCGAAAAGGCGCATCAGGACGTGTTCAACATTTTGCTCCAGGTCTTGGACGACGGGCATATCACCGACGCGCAGGGACGAAAGGTGGACTTCAAAAACACGATTATTATCATGACCTCGAATGCGGGCGCAAGGGAGATCATTGAGCCGAAGAAGCTGGGATTTGCGCAGGAGGAAAACGAAAAGACCGACTACGAGCATATGAAAAAACGGGTGATGGATGAGTTGAAGCAGTCGTTCAAGCCCGAGTTTTTGAACCGGATCGACGAGACCATCGTGTTTCGCGCGCTGAACAAGGAGGATATGAAAAAGATCGTGGGGATTATGACGAAATCCCTGATCAAACGGTGCCGGGAGCAGATGGATATTTCGCTCTCCATACCGGGAAGTGTCAAGTCCTTTATCGTGGAAAAGGCCTACGATCCGAAGTACGGAGCGAGGCCGCTGCGCCGGAAGATCCAGACCGATCTCGAGGACGTGCTGACCGAGGAAATTCTGTCCGGACGGATCGCAGCGGGGGACAAGGTCTCCGCGCAGATTTCAAAGGATGAGATTACATTCAAAAAGGCAACAAAAAAGGAACAATAATCAAACAATAGTCAGGAGGGAAACATGGCTGTGATCAGTGAACTGATTCGGATTGAAGAAGATGGAACGCTGTCGTTTGGAGATTATACGCTTCCAAAGAAGACCAAAAAGGGGGACTTTGCGTACAATGGCGCCTCCTACAAGATCAAGACGTTTAAGGAGATTACCAAACTCGAGCGGGACGGTATGTTTGTCTATGAGTCGGTGCCGGGAACAGCGGTAGAGCATTTGCAGCGTTCCGAGGATGAGGTTTCTTTTTCGGTGGAGGGAGCCAATGATGCCGAATTCACGCTCGAATTGGAGCCTCAGACCGAGTACGATCTTTTCATCGATGGCAAGAAATCCGGAACCTACAAAACCAATCTCGGCGGAAAGCTGTCGGTGGGCGTGGAGCTCGACGAGGGAACGCCGGTGAAGGTGGATGTGAAGAAGGTATAGTAAACGAATTAAATATCAGCACAATAAAATGACCATGCACACAAATTCGATAGTAAAATCAGGCATTCGTACCCCAAGGGCAGCTGCCCTGATTCGAATTTGGCGCAATAGGAAACGAATAAATTCGTTTCCTATATAAAGGAATTTAGAAGATGGCAAAAGCTAGATCGAGCGTATTTTTTTGTCAAAACTGCGGTTATGAATCCGCAAAATGGGCGGGGCAGTGTCCGGCCTGCCGGGAGTGGAA
>JAFUXY010000062.1 GCA_017477005.1 Lachnospiraceae bacterium
CCTCGAAGCGCCCCGATCAGCCCATCGATATCCGGATGAAACGGATCAGGAAGCGCGTCAAACGCACCATAGATGCCCCCTGTCCCGGCACCAAAATCCGGCTTCACCAAAAGCAGCGACACCTCCTTCGCCCGCGAATCCACCCTCGTCAGCCTCTCCCCGATCCCTTCCGCCAGGAAACAGCCTCCGTACACGAGGTACGGCACATCCGCCCCGATCTTCAGCCCTATTTCCGCCAATTTCTCATTTGTATAATCCAAATGTAATAATTCGTTCACGCCACGCAATACGGCAGCTGCGTCGGTGCTCCCTCCGCCTAATCCTGCTTCGAATGGAATTCGTTTGACAAGTTCGATCCGGATCCCGTCGCTCCGTCCGGCATCCTCCAGCAGCGCTCTGGCCGCCCGGACACATAAATTCCGATCGTCGGTCGGCAGCGCAGAGACATCCAACGCCCCAGCCCCGGTCGCATGACCTGACTCAAAAACCGCATCCCTTGCCTCTCCATTCGACCCGAAAACCGCATCCCCGGCCTCTCCATTCGGCTCGAAAACCGCATCCCCGGCCTCTCCATTCGGCTCAAAAGACACGTTTCCCTGCTCTCCATCTGATCCAAACCCCGCATCCCCCGGCACAATCGAAAGCGATATCTCTCCCTCCGCCTCGGGACACTGCTCCAACGTCAAACTATCATACAGATCGATCGTCTGCATGACGAGCCGCACCAGATGATAGCCATCCTCCCGCCGTCCCAGCACATCCAGCCCCAAATTTACCTTGGCGTACGCTCTTTCCGAAATCATATGACCTCTCATTACCTTTCCCAAAAACCTGCCAACCGAAACCACGCCATCCCTGAGCAAAGCCCACCAACCGAAGCTACGTCCTCCCTTACACGCCCCGGCCGCTCCACTGGCCCCATACGCAGCACAGCCCAAAAGCCGCCGCGTCCGCCGCTACGATTGTGGACCCGACCGGCGTGCCCGCCATGATGGATATTACCATCCCAAGCACCGCGCACAGAACTGACAGCACGGCCGCGCAGATCGTCACACTCCGGAAGCTCGAAAACAGGCGCATCGCCGACATAGACGGAAAAATCACCAGCGCCGAGATCAGCAGGGAACCAACCAGATTCATCGCCAGCACGATAATTACCGCGATCACGACTGCAATCAGCAGATTGTAGCCGTCCGCATTCGTCCCGGCCGCCCGGGCGAAATCCTCGTCAAAGGTGACTGCGAAAATCTTGTTGTAGAACCGCAGAAACAAAAGCACAACCAGCACGGACAGAGCGACACAGAGCCATACTTCCCGGGAGGTCAGCGTCAAAATCGACGTCGAGCCAAACAAAGTGCTGCACACGTCGCCCGCCAGATTCGACGAAGTGGAAAAAAGATTCATTAAAAGATAACCAAAGGCCAACGCCGCCACCGAGATCATCGCAATCGCTGCGTCGCCCTTGATCTTGGCGTTTTGCCCGCTTCGCAGCACCAGAATCGCGCTGATGACCGTCACGGGAAGGACGATCAGCATTTCATTTGAAAGATTGCAAACGGACGCGATCGCCACGCCGCCGAACGCCACATGCGAAAGCCCGTCTCCGATGAACGAAAATCGCTTCAGCACCAATGTCACGCCGAGCAGCGACGAACACAGCGCCACCAAAATTCCCACTACGAACGCATACCAGACGAAGGAATGCGAAAAATACATAAAAAACCGTTCCGCCATGATTACCCTACTCTCTACGCCGCAGGCGCGCCCACGCTCCACTCGCTATGCAGATACTCCTCCTGCGTCCCAAAAAACGCATGGTGGTCGATGTGCAAAATATGACTGGCGTAGGCCGTTGCCGCAATATCATGCGAAATCATAATAATCGTAATTCCTTCCTCATTCAGCTCGCTGACCAACCGGTACATCTCGGATGTAGCCTTCGGATCGAGACC
>JAFUXY010000063.1 GCA_017477005.1 Lachnospiraceae bacterium
AATTCCTTGGCCGCGGCTGTATCGTTTGTTTTTTCAACAGAATTCTTGACCGATGCTTCCACGGTGGAAGCAGCCACCAAAGTGCTGCCGATCTCATCGTTGATCACCTGTGCATACATATGCTTGTTGCTGCGGAATACGCTCAGCCTCGGCCTCTCAGATGTGCCGGAAAGATGGTAGCGCATTCTTTTATGTTTTTTGCGCCGTATTTCGGCCCTCGATTTTTTCTTGATCATGTCCTCACCTTTCTTCAGATCGTTTTTTCTTCTAATAAGGAGGTTCTGCTCTCACCCTGCGCCATTTGCTCACGTCTTCGCAAATGACGGGGTTCGCCAGAACAGTACTCACACTAAACTCAATCTGCGGCTTCGCCTTGATTTCGTTAAGTGTTCGTTACTTCTTGCCAGCCTTACCAACCTTGCGGCGAATCACTTCGTCCGCATACTTGATTCCCTTGCCCTTGTACGGCTCAGGACGTTTCTTGTCGCGGATCTTGGCGGCAAACTGTCCGACCTTCTCCTTGTCGATACCGGAAACCGTGATCACGTTTCCTTCGACCTTCGACTCAACGCCTTCTGGATCTTCCATTTCAACCTGATGGGAAAAACCAAGATTCATCACCAATTTCTTGCCCTGCTTTGCGACACGGAATCCCACGCCGTTGACCTCCAGCTTCTTCTCGTAGCCGTCCGTCACGCCCTTTACCATATTGGCCAGCAGACTTCTTGTCAGACCGTGCAAAGCCTTGTTTCTCTTCAGATCATTCGGACGCTTGATCTCAATGACCTCGCCCTGGTGATCGATTTCCATTTCCACAGGAAGGGATTTTTCAAGGGTTCCCTTCGGTCCCTTTACCGTCACATGATTATTTTCTGCAATATCTACCGTCACACCGGCCGGTATTGCGATTGGCATTCTTCCTATTCGTGACATGCCCGTACCTCCTTCGTCGTCCTCTACCAAACAAAAGCCAACACTTCTCCGCCAACTTGTTCTTTGCGGGCGGCTTTGTCAGTGATCACGCCTTTGTTTGTCGAGAGAATGGCTATTCCCAAACCGCCGAGTACCGACGGAATGTCTTCCTTTCCTACATAAATCCGAAGACCCGGCTTTGAAATTCTCTTGATTCCGGTGATAACCTTGCCCTTCTTGTCTCCGGTATATTTCATCGTCACGCGGATGTTTTTGAAGCTCCCTGCGTCCACGATATCGTACTTCTCTATAAATCCCTCGTCCACCAAGATGTCCGCAATCGATACCTTCATCTTTGAGAGGGGTATATCTACCGTGTCATGCTTTGCGGTATTTGCATTACGAATTCTCGTAAGCATATCTGCAATCGGATCACTCATTGTCATCTTCATTCCTCCTAATGTGTAAACAGATGGCTGCGGAAAGAATGGATCCCACAGCTAAGTGCCTGGTCACTTCTACCAGCTCGCCTTCTTCACGCCCGGAATTTCGCCTTTATACGCCAGCTCGCGGAAACAAACCCTGCATATTCCGTATTTGCGGAGATAGGCATGAGGCCGACCGCAAATGCGGCAACGGGAATATTCCCTGGTCGAAAATTTTTGCTTGCGCTTCTGTTTTTCCTTCATTGCTTTCTTTGCCATTGAACTCTCCTCCTACCTAGCGAAAGGCATTCCAAACAGTTTCAGAAGCTCCCTGGCTTCCTCGTCTGTATGCGCTGTCGTGACGCAGATGACATCCATACCGCGAACCGCATCCACTTTGTCGTACTCGATCTCCGGAAAGATAATCTGCTCCCGGATACCAAGGGCAAAATTGCCCCTTCCATCGAACCCATTGGGATTCACGCCACGGAAGTCACGGACACGGGGCAGAGCCAGATTGACCAGCCTGTCCAGAAATTCGTACATCTTTTCGCCTCTCAGCGTCGTCTTGCAGCCGATTCCCATTCCTTCACGGATCTTGAAGTTTGCGACGGACTTTCTTGCCTTCGTCACAACGCTCTTCTGTCCGGTAATCGTCTCCATGTCCTTTTGAGCGGATTCCAAAATCTTTTGATTGTCTCTCGCTTCACCGACTCCCATATTCACAACGATCTTCTCGATCTTGGGAACCTGCATGACATTTTTATACTGGAATTTCTCCATCATCGCCGGTTTGATGCGATTTTCATAATCTTCTCTCAGTCTGCTCATTCTCGTCCTCCTTAATCGATGACCTTGCCGGTCTTCTTGGCATAACGAACTTTTTTGCCGCCTTCCATTTTGAAACCGACCCTTGTGGTCTCGCCATCAACGAGAAGCATGACATTGGAAATATCGATAGGGCCTTCCTGCTCGATGATGCCGCCGGTCTGATTAGCCAAACTCGGTTTCACATGCTTTTTAATCATATGAACGCCTTCTACATAGACCCTGTTTTTCTTTCTGTCAACGGCGATAACCTTCCCTTCATTGTCTCTTTCGCTGCCCGAAATGACGCGAACCATATCGCCCCTTTTTATCTTCATCGTTGCCATTGCATCCTCCTAAAAATCTGTTCATTCCGTATCAGATACTGGGTATATACGGAATCCTAAAGCACCTCCGGCGCCAAAGACACAATTTTCATAAAGTGCTTTTCGCGAAGCTCCCTTGCCACCGGTCCAAAAATACGGGTTCCGCGAGGCGTCATATCATCTTTGATGATCACGGCTGCGTTTTCATCAAACCGGATATAGGAACCATCCTTGCGGCGGATTTCCTTTTTGGTGCGAACGACAACCGCCTTCACAATATCACCCTTCTTTACAACGCCGCCGGGCGTTGCGTCTTTGACCGTAGCGGTAATAATATCGCCGACCGCCGCATATCTCCTCGTGGAGCCGCCTACTACGCGAATACAGAGGATTTCCTTCGCGCCCGTGTTGTCAGCAACACGCAATCTGCTTTCCTGCTGTACCATTTTCCTTCTCCTCTCCCGAAAATACTATTTTGCCCGCTCCATCACTTCCACGAGTCTCCAACGCTTCGTTTTGGAAAGGGGCCGGGTTTCCATGACCCGCACCGTGTCGCCAATGTGCGCGTCGTTCTTCTCGTCATGCGCCTTGAGCTTGTAAGTACGCTTTACGATTTTTTTATACAACGGATGCCGGATATTGTCTCGAACTGCTACCGTAATGGTCTTATCCATCTTGTCGCTCGTCACAACCCCGACTCGTGTTTTTCTAAGATTTCTCTCTGCCACGAT
>JAFUXY010000064.1 GCA_017477005.1 Lachnospiraceae bacterium
CCAGTCACCGCCCCAATTTCCGGTATCAAGATTCAGATGATAGGTCACCTTCACGCTCCATATGGCGTAGAGCGTGACTGGTTCTGCCATATCGACCGCATAGGTATTGCTGGTGTTTGCAGGATAAAAGACGGCGCCGGACTCGCCGGTGCTTGTCCTGGTGCACCAGCCCGCAAACTGTGCGCCTGCCTTAGAAAACCCGGTTCCATTGCTCAATTGGACAATGGAGTTGTTTTCAAGGCCAACCACCGTGGCCGTTCCTTTCTCCGCATCGGCACTGCCGGGCAATGGATCACCAGCACTGTTCTTTCCATAGTCGGGTGTGCCGCTGATCGTTCCGCCATTGGCATCGTACACGATCCGGGCTGTACCTACCTTGGTATAAACGGCGTCTAAGTAGACAATTTCCTTGCCGCCAACCCGGAGCGCATCCTCGGCATGCAGGGTGAAAAGGGTTCCCGGCGCATAGATGGTGCGCTCGGAGCTTCCGCGAACTTGCCATCCGGCAAAGGTATAGCCACTGGGCGCGGTAGCGGATTTGGTCAGGACAACCGCCGCCGTATCCGCATAGCCCTTCTCATCCGAATTGTCCCCGCCTTCTGCGACCAGTTCTCCCTCTCCGGCATTGTAGGAAAGATAATAGGTACCCTCCTTTTTCCAATGGAGCTTCAGAGTCAGATCATGGGTAATGGGCTGATCGAAGTCGTAGAGTTCTTCGGTGCCATCCGACTTCACCTCATACCATCCGACATAGCTGTAGGTTCCCGGTGCATACTCAAATGTCGTATCTTCGGTGGCCTCACCGGGATTTTGCGTATAATAGACATTTCGTTCCGGCTCACTATTGTCCCATTCATTTCCGGAATAGCCGTAGTAGCTTCGGTCATGCTTGGCATAGTAATATCGCCCGGAGCTGGATTCCACATAATCCCGGGTTGTCTGCGTGTATTCCTGCACCGGATCGCCGCCATACTCCTCCCAAAACCAGGTAGCTCCGCTGCCGTTTAAGGCACCATAGTTCGGATCGATCTGGATCAGATACCAGTCCGCTTCCCATTTGGCGTAGAATGTCAGATTTTGATCCGGCATGGTCTCATAAAGCACCTTCGCGCCGCTAGCCCCATTATAATCCGCGCGATTAAACAGCACGCGTACTGTCAGAGCTGCATCGGCATACCAGCCACGGAAAGTATAGCCTTTGCGGACATCTGTGTCGGATTGTCCCGTAGGCAGCACAGGCTCAAGCTGGGCGCCATAGGACACGTTGCTCGTTGTCTCAGTCAGCTCGCCAGTCGCTGTGTTGACAAAATTTTTGCAGGTGAGCGTGAAGGAACCACCCCCGGAATAGTCGGTCTTCCGGTCATAGTAGACATTCAGTACCGCAGAGCCATTACCTGCTACCTTGACATTGGTATCGCTTTTCTCTGAATTGAAAATATAATCATCAAACCCACTCAGAGATTTGTATTCATCGTCTAATGCGACGGTTGAATCGATTGGCGCTGTTTTCTGAATCGTTTTTGCCAGATCGTAGCCTGCATTTGTCGCATCGTCCATCTTTTTTTGCTTCCAGACCAAGATGGAATAGGCTGCATTCGTCGCCTTCGTCCACTCCGCATACAAGGTCACATCGCCGGACAGCCAAATGCGGCTTATATCTACGGAAATACCCGTATCCATCACATTGGGTATCAATTTGCCTTCTTCATTAGAAATTTGTTTTCCTTTAGCGAAGGAATCGCCGGACAAAGTCCCCGTCCACCAACCGCCAAAGATATATCCACGGCGTTCCGGAACGACGAGAGAAGTCGGACCGTTGTTTCCGAAATAATGCGCAGGCGGTACATAGGTTGCGCCCGATCCGGTCGGACCAGACCAAAAACTCAGCCAGTGGACAGATTGAAAGATCGGATACAGGTCAATGGGTTCCCCGCCCACTGAGATACAACCATCCCCATCCGTATTGACCAATTCTGCAGTTTCTCCGGCTGTCTGAACAGGAGTCAAAGACCATCCATAAAACGACATTTTTTCTGTATCGGTATCGCTGCTGTACGTGGTACGCAGATCATTCACTTTGATCGGAACCGATGCAGTACCCTCGGTCAGCTCTTCACGTCGGGTAAAGGCGATCGGAAAAGAATCCGTCGACGAATCGTACTGGTCATGAAAGACGACATAGGCATAGGTTTTGAAGACAGCGTAGAGATCCACCTGCGCGTCAGCGCTAGCCGTAGGAATTTGATCAAAATCGTAGGGCTTCGAGGCTAGTACAGCGCCTGTTCCATCCACGCTTCCTTCATACCACCCTGCAAAGACCTTGGAATTGGTAGAGGCCGGTTGAGGAACAACCGGGAACTCACCGGCACGAACGGTTTGCGAATAAACCGTCTTTCCTGTGTCGTCCTCGAAAGAATAGTCTTTATAGCGTCCTGTATCGTCTTGAATATGGAAACGGTAGGCTGTGCGATACACCTTCGTCCCATCACTCCCCACCAACACATACACCGAAAACCCATCCGTCTCAAAGGATACGGTGGTTTCTTCCATCTCGACATCCATGACCTCCACTTCCTCGCCGAAGTGGACGACATCGAGCAGAAGGTCTTCGTCGAGATCCTCGGACAAAAGCTCCATGCTCACCTGTACGCTCTCGTTGGGCTGGTACTCTTCGTCTGTATCGGGATCGACCAAACGGATGTCAAAGGCGCGGGCGAAGGACACGTCTTCTTCATCGAGTGCGAGTTCTTCCGTACTTTGTTCGACATATTCATCGTAATCCGATTCATCCTCGGCAATTTCTTCCACGACAAGCGCAGCGTCTGCTGGAACGCCGCTTGTTGAATCGTATGTCACCGTGATACGACAGGGGGAATCACCCTCCACCGTAGCGTGCTTTGTAATCGTATCCGGGGAGGCAGCTTCGTCCGAAAAGAGTTCATCGGCCGGATCGGCGCTGTCCTCTGTGATGACCGTATCCGTCTCTTCGTCGGCCGGGCTGCTCTCTATGTCCGTTTCTTCGGCCGGATCCGAAGCCTCGTCCTTGCTGTCTGTATCTGCATTTGCCGGATCCGCGCTGTCCTTGTCTGCGTCGGTTGCATCGCCCTTTTCCTTCGATGCATCCTTTGACCCCTCTTTTGACTCCTCCGAATCCTTGTTTCCACCCGATGAATCCTTGTTGGTCTTTGTTTCATCTTCGGAGTCGGAATCCGAATCCGCCGCATCATCGTCAGAATCAGCCTCTTTGTCAGAGTCCTCTCCGCCTTTCGCGTCCTTCCCGTCCTCGTCGTCCGAATCCTTTGAGTCGGTATCCTCCTTCGCGTCCTTGGAGTCCTCATTACTGTCTTTCGCGGATGCATCTTCCTTGGATTCGTCCGATGGGGGGGTATCTGAATCCTTGTCTGTCTCGCTTTCCGCGGACACATCTGGCTCCCCGGCCGCCTCAGATGAGCCGTCGTCGGACGCAGCGTCGGCAGCCGCTTCTCCTTCCGTCGATTGTACCGCCTCCTGCGCCGCGAACACAGGCAGGCCAATATCCATCGCAGCAATGATCTCAAAGATAACGAGCAGGATGGCCAGCCATTTTTTGCCCGATTGATACATGGATCCCCATTTTTTCCGTTGGTGTTTTCTCCTCATAGACTTATTCCCCTACTTCCTCGTTCACCGCTGAATCTTCCGGGAGCTCTGCGTCTGCTTCGCCTCCCTGCATCGTTTCAAAAAACGTCGCCTGTACGCTCACCTGCACCGGGCCATTCATGATATTGTTCGATTCTCCGGACGGGCTGACAGACAAATCGCCAATGCGGCAGCGGATCTCGCTGTTTTCAAGCTGATCCAAAACCTGTAGCGCCGTTTTGTAGTTGGACGTGCGGTACTGCAGTGAAAAATTTCGCCGAATCTGGTCTCCTTCTCTTGTCACATCGGTGAAATCAATATAATAATCCGACGTCGCACCCAATATCAGATGCAGAAAATCCAACTCTTCGTTGCTGGCGTTGTAGCTCGGCATACGGCTCGCTACAACCCCCTTTGCCTTCAAATCCTGCATTTCAGATTCCATCCCATGAATCTCCGCCACCTTTAGATTGATGGTATCCCGCTCGATTTGCAGCGCGTTGACCTGCTGTTTC